>NZ_JCBANA010000012.1:0-101369 GCF_059760725.1 Achromobacter sp. 1014246743 | reverse complement strand
TCTTTGTGGGCAGCAACCGGGGCTACAGTCCCCAGGCGGACAGGTCCGGGGTACGAGGAACGGGCGCCAGCACCCGTTCGATGGCCGCGGCGCAATCCAGCATGGCGGCGTCGCTGCCCGCGGGGGCGAGCAGCTGCACGGCCAGCGGCATGCCGTCGGCGTCGAAGCCGGCCGGCAGGGCGATGGCCGCGGCGCCCAGGAAGTTGGCCGGGCGCAACAGTTTGCCCAGGCCGGTGTGGCGGATGTCGGCCGCGTCCAGCGGTTGCGCGGCCTGGTCGCAGGCGGGCATCAGCAGGGCGTCCAGCCCCTGCATGGCGGCGGCGAACGCGGCCATGTCGGCCTGGCGGCGCGTGAGTGCGGCTTCGTAGTCGGCATGGCTGATGCGGCCGCCCGCGGCAATGCGGGCGCGCACCACTTCCCACAGCGGTTGTGCAGGGTCTTCGGCCAAGGCGCCATAGTAGCGATAGGCCTCGTAGGCGAGCACCAGCGAGTTGTCGTCTGCCATGCGGGCAAACGACAGCGTGGCGGGCGGATGCCAGGCTTCGGGCGTGCAGCCGGCCTGGTCCAGGCTTTCCTGGGCGTCGTGCCAGATGCGCAGGCCTTCGTCGGTCAGCGGGGCCGGCCAGGCTTGCGGGGCCAATACCGCTACCGACGCACGCCGACGTGCGGCGGGGCGGCGCAGGGCTGTGATGCAGGCGGGCGGCAGCGCCAGTGTGGCGGCGTCATCGACATCCGGGCCGGCCAGCAACTGCGTCAACAGGCGTGCGTCCGCCACGCTGCGGGCGATGGGGCCCAGCACATCCAGGGTGTCGGACAGCGGCAGGCAGCCGGCGCGGCTGATGACGCCGGACGACGGCTTGTAGCCGACCACGCCGTTCAGCGCCGCCGGAGCGCGCACTGAACCGCCCGTGTCGCCGCCCAGCGCCAACGGCGCCAGGCCGGCGCCCACGGCCACGCCGGCGCCGCTGGACGAGCCGCCCGGCGCGCGCGCTTCGCGGGCGTCCCAGGGGTTGCGGGCGGTGCCTTGCGTGGGGTTCTGGCCGGACAGGCCGAACGCGAATTCGGTCATGCGGGTCTTGCCCAGAATGGGCATGCCCTGCGCGGCCAGCCCGTGGGCGGCAGCGGATGTCTCGTCGCTGACCACGCCGCGGCGGGTCTGTGACCCTCCGCTGATCGTGGTGCCTGCCCATTGCACGCTGTCTTTCACCGCCACCGGCACGCCGTGCAGGGGGCCCATCGAGATGCCCGCGGCTTGCAGGCGATCGGCGGCGTCGGCCTGGGCCAGCGCGCGTTCGGCGGTGACTTCGCTGTAGGCGGCGAGCTGCGGCGCGCGTTCGATGCGGTCCAGGAAGTGGGTGGTGACCTGGCGCGACGTCAATTCGCCGTCGCGGATGGCGCGGGCGAGTTCGCGGGCTTCTCGGAAATGCAGGGCGGTATCTTGGTCTGGCATGGCTCTCACGAAAATGAAAAAGCCTTCCGGCCCGTCGGGGCCGGAAAGCGTGGCATGGGACGCTGCAAGAGGCGCGTTACTTCAGCGATTGGCCCCGGGTTTCAGGCATGCGGATGAAGGTGATCAGCGTGATGACGGCGCCCGCCAGCACGTAATAGAAGAACCAGCGCTCCATGCCCTTGCTTTGCAGCCAGGTCAGCAGGTAGGGCGTGGTGCCGCCCAGCAGCGCGACGACCAGGTTGTACGGCGCGCCGATGCCGACGGCGCGCACGCTGGTCGGGAACTGCTCGGACATGATGGCCGGGGCGATCGACGTGTACATGGCATACAGCACCAGGCCGAACAGTTCCACGGCCAGGATCGAGCCGAACGACGGGCCCAGCGTGCTCATCAGCGGATAGAAGAAGATCAGGTAGCCGGCGGCAAAGAAGATCAGCTGCGGCTTGCGGCCGATGCGGTCGGACAGCATGCCGAACAGCGGCTGCACCAGCATGAACACGATCAGCGCGATGGTGTTGGCGGCGAACGCGACCTGCGGGTCGGCCTTGACCTGGCGGATGGCGTAGGTAGGCACGTAGGCCACGAAGATGTAGAACGCGAAGGTCGTCAGGATGGAGAAGCCGACGATACGCAGCACTTCGCGCGGGTGGTCCCGCAGCAGGGTGCGCAGCGGCTGCTTTTCGACACCGGCTTTCTTGGCGTGCGAGAACGCTTCGGTTTCCGGGATCGAACGGCGGATCCACATGCCGGCCAGGCCGCCCAGCGCGCCCAGGGCGAACGGAATGCGCCAGCCCCAGGCGGCCATGTCAGCCTTGGTCAGCGTCGACGTCAGGATCCAGCCCACGGCCGAGGCGGCCAGGATGCCGACCGCGGCGCTGAAGAAGACGAAGCTGGAATAGAAGCCGCGCTTTTCGGGCGGCGCCATTTCCGCCAGGAAGGTCGTGGCCGAGGCATACTCTCCGCCCAGCGACAGGCCTTGCAGCAGGCGGGCGGCGGTGAGCAGCAGCGGCGCGGCCAGGCCGATGGCGGCGTAGGTGGGGGTGACGGCGATGATGAGCGAACCGCCTGCCATCATCAGGATGGTCAGGCCCAGCGCGGCCTTGCGGCCGTAGCGGTCGGAAAAGATGCCCAGCACCCAGCCGCCCACCGGACGCATGAAGAAACCGACGGCGAAGATGCCGAACGTGTACAGCAAGGCGGCGGTTTCATTGCCTTCGGGGAAGAACTGGCTGGAAAAGAAGATGGCGAACGACGCATAGATGGTCCAATCGAACCATTCGACGGCATTGCCTACACTACCGGCCAGAATCGTGCGGGACCGCGACACGGGCGCGGCGCTTGCCCCCTGCTGGGCGCGCAGGGTTGCGGAAGGGGTGCTCATAAGTTCCTCGGGTATTTATTTTTGGTCAATTTGACCGTTTAATTTTGTGTTTTTATCAATGCGCGAACGTTAGATTAATGAATATGGTCACGTCAAGTAAGGGTAAGTCCCTAATGCCAGCGCTCGATGACACCGATCTGGCCTGCCTGATCGCCTTGCAGGCAGACCCGCGGGCGTCCTGGCGCGAGCTGGGCGCGGCCACCGGCATCGCCGAGCGCACCGTGGCGCGGCGCATCAAGCGGCTGATGGACGCCGACGCCTTGCGCGTCATCGCCGAAGCGGACCCGCTGGCGACTGGCCGCGGCGTGGTGCTGCATGCCTGGGTGCGTTGCCGCTCGGGCCGGGTGCCCGACGTGGCCGAGGCGTTGGCGCGGTTGGGCATCACGCAGCTGGTGGTAACGCTGGCCGGCACCGCGGACCTGATGGCGGAACTGACGCTGGAGGACGCGGCGGACATGCCCGACGTGGTGACGCGCGTCCTGCCGTCGATTGACGGTGTCGAGCACGTCGAAGCCCGGCTGGTGCTGCGGCCGTTCCGCCGGGCGGGCCAGTGGCGCATCCAGGCCGATGCCGGGGCGCCTCAAGACGCGCAGGAGCCGTCGTTGGCACCGCCGGCGGCACTGACGGACGCCGAGCAACGCATCGTCGCCCATCTGATGCGCGACGGTCGCGCCAGCCTGGCGGAACTGGCCGGGCACGCCGACGTCAGCGAGCCCACCGCGCATCGCCTGCTGCAACACCTGGTGGACCGGCGCGCGTTGAGCTTCCGGGTCGAGGTCGAGCCTGCGCTGGTGGGCTTTCCGGTCGAGGCGGTGATTTCGGTGCAGGTGCGCCCGCAGGCGGTCGATGCGCTGGCCGCGCACCTGGCGCTGGATCCGAACACGCGATGCCTGTTCGGCACCAGCGGCGCGTCGCAATTGTTCTGGCACGTGCTGTGCCGTGACAGCCTGCACCTGTGGGATGTCGTCACGCGCCGGCTGGGCGAGCTGGACGGCGTGCTGGCGAGCGAAGTCGGCGTGGTGATGCGCGCCTACAAGCGTTGCGGCATCGTGCGCGAAGGCGCGCGGCTGGGCGGCGAAAACGCCTGATCGGCTGGCAGGGATATGCGGGCCGGCTGGCGGGCAGGGCGCCCGAGCCGACCCGAGTTGACTCGGGCAGACCCGATTCGTCCCGAGCCGGCCCGACTGTGCCCGCGTCGCTACGCGCCCAGGTAGGCGCGGGCCAACGCCCCATCGGCCGCGATCTCTTGCGCCGTGCCCTGTGCCGCCACGCGGCCGGATTCCAGCACGTAGGCGCGGTCGGCCAGGGACAGCGCCAGCGCGGCCATCTGGTCCACCAGCAGGATCGTCATGGATTCGGCGCGCAGCCGGTCCAGCGCTTCGAACAGTTCGTCGATGATCTTCGGCGCCAGTCCCAGCGACGGTTCGTCCAGCAGCAGGATGACGGGCTTGGACATCAGTCCGCGCGCAATGGCCAGCATCTGCTGTTCGCCGCCGGATAACAGGCCGGCACGCTGGTGCAGCCGCTCGCGCAGCCGCGGAAAGCGCGTCAGCATTTCTTCTACCCGCGCATCACGGTCGGCCGGATGCAGGAAGGCGCCCAGCCGGATGTTGTCCAGCACGCTCAGGTCAGGAAACACCTGGCGGCCTTCGGGCACCAGCACCAGTCCGCGCGCCACGATGCGGTCCGCCGTCAGCCCATTGAGTTCCTGGCCCTGCAGGTGCATGCCGCCTTGCGCCGGCCGGTGCAGACCCGCCAGCGTGCGCATCAACGTGGATTTGCCCGCGCCGTTGGCGCCCAGCAGCGCCACCATTTCGCCTTCGCGCACCTGCAGGTCAATGCCATGCAGCACGGGGTTGGCACCGTAGCCGGTGGTCAGGCTGCCTACCCCCAGCACTTCGGGGGCGATGCCGGCGCCCGCCGAGGCGGGGCGTGCGGCGGGTGTGCGCCGTGCGGCGTCGTCGCCCAGGTACGCTTGCCGCACCGCGTCGGATTGCTGGATCTGGGTGGGCGTCCCTTGCGCCAGTTCCCGGCCGGCGTCGATGGCGACGATATGGTCCGACACGCCCATGACGAGCGCCATGTCGTGCTCGACCAGCAGCACGCCTGCGCCGGCCTCGGCGATGCGCCGCAGCAACCCGGCCAGGCGGACCTTGTCTTCGCGCGACAGGCCGGCCGCGGGTTCATCCATCAGCAGTACGTCGGCGTCCGTGGCGAGCGCGCGCGCAATCTCCACCAGCCGCCTGTCCACATGCGGCAGGTCGGCGGCGGGCGTGTCCAGTGCGCCCTCGTAGCCGCAAAATGCCAGCAGGGCGCGCGCCCGTTCGCGCGCGTCGGCGGCCAGGTAGCGCCGTTGCGCCAGCAGTCCGCCAAGGCGGCCGCGCAACAAGCCCAGCGCCACGTTGTCTTCGACGCTGAGCGTGTCGAATAGCTGCGAGGTCTGGTAGGTGCGCGCAATGCCGCTGCGTGCCACGCGATAGGCGGGCAGCGCGGCCAGTAGGACCTTGCCCAGCGACACCGTGCCGGCGGTCGGCGCGTAGTAGCCGCTGAGCATGTTGATGACGGTGGACTTGCCCGCGCCGTTCGGCCCGATCAGCGCGGTGACCGCGGCGGGGGCGACCTCGAACGACACGTTCTGCACCGCGCGCACGCCGCCGAAGGTCATGGTCAGTCCCTTGGCGTGCAAGGTGCGGCGCGGACCGCCGGCGGCCGTGATGCCCCCGTGGCGGGGCGCCAGCCGCTGCGCCGCGCGGCGCTGCCGCCAACGTCCCAGCAGCCCGGCGGCGCCGTCGGGCGCGGCCCACAGCACCACCAGCAGGAAGGCGCCGAAGAACAGCAGGCGGTATTCCTCCAGGCCCGCCAGCAATTCGGGTAACAGGCCCACCACCAGCGCACCCAGCAGCGGCCCCGCCAGCGAGCCCGCGCCGCCGATGGTCACCGCCAGCACGAACAGGATGGACTGCATGAAGTTGAAGTTGTGCGGCGTGATCATGCCGGCTTGCGACGCATACAGTCCGCCGGCCAGGCCCACCACCGCCGCCGACACCATGAACGCCACCGCCTTGACGACCAGCGGATTGATGCCGATCGATTCACTGGCGGTCTCGCTGTCCTTGACCGCCCGCATCGCCGCGCCCCAGGCGCCGCGCGCCAGCCGCGCATAGCCCGCCAGCGCGACGAAGACGGCGACGATGGCCAGCATCGCCACGCCGCGGTCGCCGCCCAGTCCGCCCAGCGAGGGCTGCACGATGCCCATCAGGCCGTTCTGCCCGCCGGTCACGTCCCCGCCTTCGATCAGCGCGTGTTCCACGATGAAGCCGAAGGCAATGGTGATCATCGCCAGGTACGGGCCTTTGACGCGCAGCGCCGGCACCGCCAGCAGCAGGCCGAAGGCGCCGGCCACCAGCGCTGCCACCGGCCAGGCCAGCCAGAAGCTCCAGCCCGCCTGCCCGGTCAAGATCGCCACCACGTAAGCGCCGATGGCATAGAACGCCGCGTGGCCGAACGACATCTGTCCGGTCAGCCCCAACAGCACGTTCAGCCCGATGCCCGCCAGCGCCAGCAGCGCCACGTTGCCCAGCACGAAGACGTAGTAGCCGTTGACGCAGGCGGCCAAGGCCAGGCTGGCAACGGCCAGCAGCGCGTAGCCCGCCAGTGCCAGCGGAAAGGGTGCAATGCGTTTGTCCATCAGACTTTCCTTGCGGCGGCGCGGCCGAACAGCCCGTCGGGGCGTGCCGCCAACATCACGATGACCAGCGCGAAACTGATGATCTGCGTGTACCCGGAACCCAGCGTCACCGTGATCAGCGCTTCGACCACGCCGAACAGCAGGCCCGCCAGCATCACGCCCCAGGCGCTGGTGATCCCGCCCAGGATGGCCACCACGAAGGCCTTCAGGCCGAACAGCGTGCCCATGTCTGCCTGCACGTTGAACAGCGGCGCGACCAGCGCGCCGGCAATCCCCGCGAACAGCGTGGACACGGCAAAGGCCGCCATGATCGCGCGGCGCACGGGGATGCCCATCAGGCGCGCGGCATTGGGGTTCTGCACCACCGCCAGCAGCGCCACGCCCCAGCGGGTGCGGCGCGACAGCGCATGCAACGCGGCGGCCAGCGCCAGCCCGATCAGCGGAATCAGCAATTGCAGCGGATACACGCCCAGGCCCAGCCCGCCGATCTCCAGCGGTGCTTGCGCCAGGGGCGACGGCAGGCTGCGCGGCTCTTTGCCGAAGGTGAACATCACCACGTTGTCGAGCACGATGCCCAGCGCCACCGTCGACATGAGCCAGGCGTTGGACCCACGGCTGGCGAAAGGCCGCACGGCCAGCCGCTCGACCACCAGGCCGTACAGCGCGCACAGCGCCAGCGCGGGCGGCAGGGCGGCCGCGAGCGGCCACCCGAGCGTCTGCGCGAAGGTGTAGGTCAGCACGGCGCCCAGCATCATCGAGCTGCCCTGCGCGAAATTGACCGTGCCCGACACGGCGTAGGTCAGGTAGAAGCCCAGGGCCATCAGCCCGTACATGCTTCCCAGGCCCAGGCCGCTCACGATGGCGGACATCCACAACATGCGTGTCTCCCGTTGGCGATGGTGGCGGCCGCGCTTATTGCGCGCCCGCGACCGGCAGGATGCGGTTGTCCACGAAGTGGGTCCACACGTAGTCGTTCTCGCGCAGCGCATCGTGCGAGGCCGGCGTGAAAGGCTGTTCGTAGGTCTTGATCAGGCCTTCGTACTTGCCGATCTTGTAGAAGCCCTGGCGCACCGCGTCGCCGTCGGTGGAGCCGGCCTGGGCAATGGCCAGCGCGGCCAGCCGCATGCCGTCATAGGCGTTGGCCACCCCCACGGCGGGCGTGATGTCCTGCGGGCCCTTGATGTCGGAATACTTGGTCTTCAGTGCCTGCATCACCTTTTCACCCACGGGACTTTGCTTGCCGAAGAAGCTGTAGGTCTGCACGAAGTGCACGTTCCTGGCATTGGGGCCGGCCAGCTCGGTGAAGCGCCCGCCCGCGGGGCCCCAGTGCGACACCACCGGCACCTTCCAGCCCATGCGGTCCAGCGACTTGACCACCTGCGCCGACGGGCCGACGTTGCCCACCAGGAACAGCGTGTCGGCCCCGGCCGCCTTCAGGCGGCTGAGCTGAGGCGTCACGTCCAGGTCGGCAGGCTGGAATTTCTCGACGCCGGCGGGCGTGATCCTGGCGGCGGTCAGTGCCGCGGCCAGGCCTTTTTCGTTGGATTCGCCCCAGGGGTTATTGACCAGGATCATGCCCGGCTTGGCGCTCTGGAACGTCTTTTGTGCGTACTGCACCATGGCGCTGTCGACGATCTCGTCCATGGCCGACACGCGGAACACGAAGTTCGGGTTGCCCTTGTTCTGCGTGATCGCGGTGCCTGCGGCCCAGGGCCCCATGAACGGCACTTTTTCCTGGTTCACGATGGGCACGATCGCCATCGACACCGGCGTGTCCAGCCCGCCGAACAGCACGGTGACTTTTTCCTTGTAGATCAGCTCGCGCGCGGCGGCCATGCCCTTGGCCGGGTTGCCTTCGTCGTCGCGCCGCACCAGTACCACCTGGCGTCCGCCCAGCAGGCCGCCGCTGGCGTTGATCTCGTCGATCGCGATGGTCATGCCGCGCGTCAGCGCTTCGCCGGCACGGGCCGATTCGCCCGACAACGCGGTGATCAGGCCGATCTTGATCGGGTCGGCGGCCAGCGCCGGTTGCGCGGCCAGGCCGGCCGCGAACAGGGCGGCGCCAGCGGTGCGAAGCAGGAAGGAACGGCGGGTCGGGGTCATCGGGCACTCCTGGAAAAAGTGGAACGGATCTTGCATGGGTTCACGTGCTGCTTCGATTCCCTATGCAAGATCCATGCCACCCGGCTGGCCTTGCGCTGAGCCGGTCGTCCAAGGCCTGGCTCCAGGGGGATGTGGACGGTTTGTCAGACCGTTTGTCGCGGCTGAATCCGAATTTTGTTCCCAAAACATCGTGCTTTTTGTTCACAATCACGCATCAGGATTTGCACCAAAATGAATCCATCCCTGCTTCCAAGCACCAATCCGGGGCGTGACGCCCCCGCACCCTGGACCCCCGCGCCGCTCGCCAGCCACGGCCGCTTCCCCTACCAGGCCATCACCGGCAGGGCGGACTACGCCTGGCCGAACGGCGCGCGGCTGGCGGTGTACCTGGGCTTCAATATCGAGCACTTTGCCTTCGGCGAAGGCCTGGGGGCCGAACTGGGGCCGGCGTCGCCGCATCCCGACGTGCTCAATTACGCCTGGCGCGAATACGGCAACCGGGTGGGGGCGTGGCGTTGCCTGGAGCTGTTCGACGCATTGGCGTTGCCCGCGGGCGCGCTGATCAACACGGCGCTGTACGAACACTGCCCCGAGCTGGTCGACGCCTGCCTGGCACGCGGCGATGAATTGATCGGGCACGGCTACAGCAATGCCCATCGCCAGGGCGGGCTGTCCGAACCCGACGAACGCGCGCTGCTCGAGCACTGCCGCGACCGCATCGGCCAGCACGCCGGCCGTGCGCCCGCCGGCTGGCTGTCGCCGTGGATTTCCGAAAGCCACGCCACGCCCGACCTGTTGGCCGAAACCGGCTACCGCTACACCCTGAACTGGTGCCACGACGACCAGCCGATGCGCATGCGCACCCGCGCGGGTGACCTGTGGTCGATTCCGTACCCGCAGGAACTGAACGACATCCCCATGATCATGGGCCGCAAGATGGACGCCCGCGACTTTGCCGATATGATTCTCGACCAGTTCGAGGAAATGCGGATGCAGGCGCAGCGCCAGCCGCTGGTCATGGGCATTGCGCTGCACCCTTACATCGTGGGCCAGCCCTATCGGCTGCGCCACCTGCGCCGGGCCCTGGCGCCGCTGGCCGCTGCGCGCGACCGTGGCGAGATCTGGTTCGCCACGCCCGGCGACATCTGCCGCCACGTAGATGGCCTGGTGTCCGCCCGCTGATCTTCGACCCCTGCGACCTTTTGCCGATGCCGAGCCCCGCCATGCCTACCCGCAGCCCCGTCAAACCCCGTTCCACGCCGGCCGCCAAGCGCCGTGCGTCCGTTGTCGCGCCCGCATCCGAGGACTCCGCGCCCGACGCCGACCAGGAGCGCCGCATTTGCGAGGCCGTCTACGAAAGCGTGATGAGCCAGCGCCTGACGCCCGGCACCAAGCTGCCCGAAGCGGCCCTGTGCGAGATCTTCGGCGTGTCGCGCTCGGTGGCGCGCAAGGCCTTGCAGCGCCTGGCGCACGAGCACGTGGTCGACCTGCACCACAACCGCGGCGCCGTGGTGGCCGAGCCCACCCCCGAAGACACCCGCCAGATCTTCCAGGCGCGGCGCGCCCTGGAAGCCGCCTTGCTGCCGCTGGCCGCTGCCCGCGCCACCAAGGCCGACTACGCGTCGCTGCGCAAACAGCTGCGCGACGAGCATGCGCTGCTGCATCGCGCCGGCCAGCCGGCCTGGGCGCGGCAGGCCAGCGCCTTTCACGTGCGGCTGGGCGAGCTGTCGGGCAACGCCATCCTGCACGGTTACCTGGCCGAACTGGTGTCGCGCTGCTCGCTGATCGTGGCGCTGTACGAACCGCCGGGCAACGCCGCCTGCGAGCACGGCGAACACGTGCTGATCGTCGACCTGCTCGAACGCGGGCAGGTGGCCGAGGCCGTGAAGATCAACGACAACCACCTGGCGGACCTGGAACGGCGCATCAGCCTGGAACGTCCGCAACCCGCTCAAACCCTTGCCCAGATGCTGGGACTGGCCTGATATGGACATCGACTTCGATTCAATCACCGAATACCAGCGCTACAAGCTCATGGCGAGCCTGATCGTGCCGCGCCCCATCGCGCTGATCACCACCTTGTCGGAAACCGGCGTGGTCAATGCGGCGCCCTTCAGCATGTTCAACATGCTGGGCGAAGACCCGCCCATCGTCATGGTCAGCATCAACCGACTGGAAGACGGCAACCTGAAGGACACGGCGCGCAACATCACGCGTACCGGCGAATTCGTGGTGCACCTGACCGACGAGGCCATGGCCGAGAAAATGCACCGCTGCGGCGACCGCCTGCCGGCCGACGTCAGCGAGCTGGCCCACGCCGGGCTTGACGCCGCGCCCAGCCGGAAGGTCGCGCCGCCACGCATCGTGCAAGCACCCGTGGCGTTCGAATGCACGCTGTTCGAAACCCTGGAAACCGCCAGCCGCCAGATCTTCATTGGCCAGGTGCGCTGGCTGCACGCGCGCGACGGCCTGATCGACACCGAGACCTGGCGCGTGCGCCTGCAAGACTATTTTCCGGTGGGCCGCTTCGGCGCCAGCTTCTACGTCACCACCCGCGACCGCTACGCCATCGGCGATGCGCCGGCCAGCACGGCCATCGACGAGATCTAGCGGCATTGCCCGGCGCCGCGCCATTGGCGCTTGCGCCGCGTCCACTGCATCACCAGACCGCTGCCTGCGAACCGGGCGCGCGCAGGTGCCGGGCAAAGCGCTGCGCCAGGAAGTCCACGAAGGCCAGCGTCTTGGCCGGCAGGTTCAGGCGTTCCGGGTACAGCACGTGGATATCGACCGGCGGTGTGGACCATTCCGGCAGCACCTGCCGCAGACGGCCGGCGCGCAGGTAGGCGGCCGTTTCCCATTCCGACCGCATCACGATGCCGTGACCGTCCAGCGCCCATTCCAGCGCACTCTGGCCGTCGTTGGAACTGACCGGCCCGCGCACCTTCACGGTTTCGGCGCGCTGGCCGGCTTCCAGCCGCCAGGTGCCGTAAGCCACGTCGTTCTCGCGCACCACGATGCAGCGGTGGCGTTGCAGCTCGCCCGGGGCACGGGGTTCGCCATACGTGTCCAGGTAATGCGGCGACGCGCACAGCAGCCGCCGGTTCGATGCAATCTTGCGCGCCGTCAGACGGGCGTCGGGCAGGTCGCCGAATCGCACCGCCACGTCGAAGCCTTCTTCTATCAGGTTCAAGGGCCGGTCGGTCAGGCGTAGCTGCACCTCGACGTCGGGATACTGCCGCGCAAAGTCGGACACGGCTGGCGCGACGTGGGCGCGGCCGAAGCCGAACGTGGCGTTCAGCCGCAACAGGCCCTGGGGTTGGGCGCGGCTGCTGGAAACCGATCGTTCCAGCGCCTGCAGGTCGGCCAGGATGCGGCCGCCTTCGGCCAGGTACAGCTCGCCTTCCTGCGTGACGCTGACGCGCCGCGTACTGCGGTTGAGCAGGCGCACGCCCAGCCGTTGTTCCAGCTTGGCCAGGCGCGTGCTGACGGCGGGCGGCGTCAGGCCCAGCTCGCGCGCGGCGGCGGACAGGTTGCCGTGCCTGACCAGCAGCGAAAAAAACGCCAGATCCGAGAGCGCGTCCATGGGCTTATTTATAAATTAAATTTAATAAAGATTTAGTTTAGTCATTAATTATAAGAATGGAACCGGCTTATACACTGGGTTCACCGATACGCAGAGCCGCCCGACGCGGCCAACCAGGAGGAGACCTGACCCATGAAGCCCACCCCTCGCGCCCTGCGCGCGCTGTCCATTGCCGCGGCAACCATGGTTGCCGCGTCCTGTTGGATCGCGCCGGCCATTGCGGCCGACGCCTTCCCGCAGCGGCCCATTACGCTGATCGTGCCTTTCGCGCCCGGCGGCAGCGTCGACATCGCCGCGCGCCTGATCTCGGATGCCTGGGGCAAGGCCCTGGGCCAGAGCGTCATCGTTGAAAACCGGGCCGGCGCCTCCGGCAATATCGGCATGGCGGCCGTGGCGCGCGCCGAGCCCAACGGCTACACGCTGGCCATCAACACCATGTCGCTGGCGATCAACCCGGCGCTGTTCAAGACCATGCCCTTCGACACCGCGCGCGACCTGCGTTCGGTGGGCACCGTGGGCACCTCGCAGCACGTGCTGACCGTGTCGCCGTCGCTGCCGGTGGACAACGTGCAGGCGCTGCTGGACTACATCCGCGCGCGCCCCGCCAATGAACTGAGCTTCGGTTCGGCCGGCACCGGCAGCACCTTCCACATGGCGGCGGAATTGTTCAAGTCGGTCTCGGGCACGCAGATCCTGCACGTGCCCTACAAGGGCGGCGGTCCGGCCATGGTGGACACCATCAGCGGCCAGGTGCAGATGAGCTTTCCGGTGCTGTCGGCGGCCAAGCCGCAGGTCGATGGCAAGAAGCTCAAGGCGCTGGGCGTGACCGGTACGACACGCTCGCCGCTGTTGCCCGACGTGCCCACCATCGCCGAATCGGGCCTGCCCGGCTACGCCTTCAACACCTGGTTCGTGATCAGCGCGCCCGCGGGTACGCCGCAGGCCGCGGTGGATACGCTCAACGCCAAGCTGGCGCAGGCGCTGCAATCGCCCGCCCTGGCCGAACGCATGGGCCGCGAAGGCTTCGATCCGCTGATCTCCACACCGGCCCAGGCCGACGCCATGGTGGCCACCGAGATGACGCGCTGGGCCGGCATCGTCAAGGACGCCGGCATCGAGGCCAACAACTGACGTTCCGCATTCGTTTCATCGCGCCCCGCGCGGGCGCGCCTTTTCGCAAGGAAGCACCGACATGCCCGGCATGACGCTTTACGACAAACTGGTGGCCAGCCACGAAGTGGCCCGCATCGACGACGAGCACATCCTGCTGTACGTCGATCTGCACATCATGAATGAATACACCAGTCCGCAAGCCTTCAGCGGCCTGGCCGGTCGTGGCCGCCAGGTACTGCGTCCCGGGCAGCAGATGGCGGTGGTGGATCACATCATCCCCACCCATCCGGTGCCGGCCGCGCTGCGCGTGATTGCCGATGACGCCTCGTCGCGCCAGGCCCGCAACCTGAAGCGCAATTGCGACGAACAGGGCATTGCGCTGTTCGACACCACCGACCCGCTGCAAGGCATCGAGCACGTGATCGCGCCCGAGCACGGCATGATCCTGCCCGGCATGGTGGTGCTGTGCGGCGACAGCCACACCACCACCTACGGGGCGCTGGGCGCGCTGGGCTTCGGCATCGGCACGTCGGAAGTCGAGCACATCCTGGCCACGCAGACGCTGGTGTATCGCGTGGCGCGCAATATGCGCATTCGTGTCGACGGCCACCTGCCCGCAGGGGTATCCGCCAAGGACCTGGTGATTTACGTCGTTCACCGCATCGGCGCCCAGGGCGCGCGCGGCCATGCCGTGGAATTCTGTGGGAGCGCCATCGACGCCCTGTCGGCCGAAGCGCGCATGACCCTGTGCAACATGACGGTCGAAGCCGGTGCGCGCGCCGCGCTGATCGCACCGGATGCCACCACCGACGCCTACGTGACCGCACACGCGCCGCAACTGCATGGCGCCGAACTGGCGCAGGCGCGGGCCTATTGGGCCACGCTGCATAGCGATGCCGACGCCGCCTTCGACATCGAACACGTGTTCGATGCCGCGTCGATCGCGCCCTTCGTCACCTGGGGCACCAGCCCCGACCAGGCCATGCCGGTCACCGGCACCGTGCCCGATCCGCAGGCCGAACCCGACGCGCTGGCGCGCCTGGCGCTGGAAAAGGCGGTGGATTACATCGGCCTGCGGCCGGGGGCGCCCATTGCCGGCGTGCCGATCGACCGCGTGTTCATCGGGTCATGTACCAATGGCCGCATCGAAGACCTGCGGATGGTCGCCGACGTGGTGCGCGGCCGCAAGGTCGCGGCCGGCGTGCGGGCCATGGTCGTGCCGGGCTCGGGCGCCGTGCGCGCGCAGGCCGAGGCCGAAGGCGTGGCCGACGCGCTGATCGCGGCCGGTTTCGAATGGCGCCAGCCGGGCTGTTCGATGTGCCTGGCCATGAACGACGACGTGCTGAGCCCCGGCGAGCGCTGCGCCTCCACCACCAACCGCAACTTCGAAGGCCGCCAGGGCCGGGCGGGCCGCACCCACCTGATGAGCCCCGCCATGGCCGCCGCCGCCGCGCTGGCCGGCCGCATTGTCGACGTGCGCGACCTGGAGCAGACGCGATGAATCAGATCATTTCCGGCATTGCCGCGCCTTTGCCGTATTCCAATCTGGACACCGACCAGATCATGCCCAAGCAGTTTCTGCGCATCATCGACAAGGCAGGGCTGGACCGTGGCCTCTTGTATGACCTGCGCTTTGACGCCGACGGCGCGCCGCGCCCGGACTGCGTGCTGAACCAGCCGGCCTACGCCGGTGCATCGGTCCTGGTGGCCGGGCCCAACTTCGGCTGCGGTTCCAGCCGCGAACACGCGGTCTGGGGCCTGATGCAGTTCGGCATCCGCGCCGTGGTCGCCGCCAGCTTCGGCGAGATCTTCTACTTCAACGCGCTCAACAATGGCCTGCTGCTGGTCAGCCTGCCGCCGGCCCAGGTCGACGCGCTGCTGGCGCGCGTGTCCGACCCGGTGTCCAATACGGCAGGCAACCGCGTCCAGATCGACGCGCTGGCGGGCACCGTGCGCGCCGCCGATGGCTGGACGTCCACGTTCGACCTGCCGGCGCGGCATCGCCGCATGTTCTCGCAAGGGCAGGACATGGTCGGCGCATCGCTGCAGCAGTTGCAGGACGTAGAACAGTTCGAGGCCGGCCACTGGGCCCGGCATCCGTGGATGAAAGACGTGGCGCGCCGCGTGCGCGACCGGCTGGACAACCAATAGGCGCAGACCGCAATGACCGCATTCTTCGATCTTCCCGTGCAACGCCACGAGGTCAATGGCATCCACATCGCCGCCCGCGTGGACGGCGCGGGGCCGCCGCTGCTGCTGCTTCATGGCCATCCGCAGACCCACGCCATCTGGCACCGGGTCTGGCCTGAACTGACGCGCCACCACACCTGCGTGGCGGCCGATCTGCGCGGGTACGGAGACAGTGACAAGCCCGCGGCATCGCCGGATCACGCCGCGCATTCCAAGCGCGTGATGGCCGCCGACATGGTGGCGCTGATGCACGCCCTGGGCCACACGCATTTCGACGTGCTGGCGCACGACCGCGGCGCCCGCGTCGCCCACCGCCTGGCGCTGGACCACGCGGCGTCGGTGGGCCGCATGATGCTGCTCGATATCGCGCCCACGCTCGACATGTACGAGCACACCACCCGGGCGTTCGCCCAGGCCTACTACCACTGGTTCTGGCTGATCCAGCCCGCGCCCATGCCCGAGACCATGATCGAGCGGGATCCGGTTTTCTACCTGCGTTCGGTCATGGGCGGGCGACCCGGCGGCCTGGCGCATTTTTCGGCCGAAGCCATGGCCGAATACGAGCGCACGGCCCGGCTGCCGGGCTGGGCCACCGGCATCTGCGAAGACTACCGGGCGTCCGCCACGCTGGATCTCGACCATGACCGGCAGGGGCGTGCGGCCGGGGAACGCCTGCGCCTGCCGCTCAGGGTGCTATGGGGCGAGCGTGGCGCGGTAGGCCGCAATTTCGACGTGCTGGGCCTGTGGCGCGCGGTGGCCGACGTGGTCTCGGGCAGCGCCTTGCCTGGCGCCCACTATCTGGCCGAGGAAACGCCTGACGCCTTGCTGCGCGAAGTCGCGGATTTCTTCGGCTGGCGGCGAAGTCAACCAAGCCACGCCGGGCAATAGGGCTATCAAAAAAGGGACGTAACCCTGGTGTTAACCTTCGGCCCATGAATCGTTCCTTTGCCGATCTGACCCAATTGCCCGACCCCGAAGACGCCCAGCGTGTTTCCCGGGCCACCGATTCCCCCTGCGTCGCCGTATGTTCCACGCTGTTCGACGACATCTGCCGGGGCTGCGGGCGCACGGCCATGGAAGTGGCCAACTGGGTCTTCATGACGGACGAGGAAAAGCGCGAGGTCTGGATCCGCATCAAGGCCCAGGGCTACCCCCGCCGCAACAACTAGGGCCGGGACGGCCATTCCTCGGACGGATGGCTACGGCGCAGGCCCCCGCCAGCGGCCGTCTTGGGCGTGTCACATGCCGCGGGCTAAATCGCGGTATTGCCCACTTCCGGCCCCATCATGCGCATCGTCCTGGTCACGGATGCCTGGCATCCGCAAGTCAACGGCGTCGTCCGCACCTGGACGACCATGCAGCAGATCCTGAGTGAATGGGGCCACGAACTGATCGTGGTGAATCCCCAGGGCAGCCGGACCATTCCGGCCCCGTCCGAGCCCGACCTGCGGCTCTGCCTGCAGCCTGGCCGGCAACTGCGCCGCATCCTGGGCGACACCATCCCCGACGCCCTGCACATCGCTACCGAAGGCCCGCTGGGCCTTGCGGCGCGGCGCATGGCGCTGTCGCGCGGCTGGCGCTTCACCACCTCGTTCCACACCATGTTTCCGGACTACCTGCAAGCCCGCATGGGCATTCCCGCCGCGTTGCCATGGCGGTATCTGCGCTGGTTCCACCGGCCCTCGCAGTGCGTGCTGGTACCCACCCCCACGGTGCGCGACATCCTGGTGCGGCGCGGTCTGGCCAACCTGCGGGTCTGGTCGCGCGGCGTGGATCCGCGCAAGTTCCAGCCCACCGCCGGCCAGGCGTTCCAGGGCCTGCCCCGTCCCGTTTTTCTGTCCGTCGGCCGGGTGGCGCGAGAAAAGAACCTGGACGCCTTTCTGTCGCTGGACCTGCCGGGCAGCAAGGTCGTGGTGGGGGCCGGACCGGACGAGGCGCGCCTGAAAAAGCGCTTTCCCCAGGCCGTGTTCCTGGGCATGCAGAAAGACGATGCCCTGCCGGCGTTCTACGGCGCGGCCGACGTGTTCGTGTTTCCCAGCCTGACCGACACCTTCGGCCTGGTGATGCTGGAAGCCATGGCCTGCGGCACGCCGGTGGCGGCCTTTCGCAGCGAAGCGCCGCTGGCGGTCGTGGCCCAGGGCATCACCGGCATCCTGGACGATGACCTGGCCCATGCTTGCCGCGCCGCGCTGCCGCTGGACCGCCATGCGGTGCGCGAACATGCCCTGACGCGCAGCTGGGATTCGGTGGCCTCGGACCTTCTGGCCTCGCTGGTGCCGCTGACCCCCGGCGCCCAGGTGGACCGGCGCCTGGCCCGGGCGGGCTGAACGGCCCTGCTGCGGGATTTGCCGCGCCGGACGTTCCCCCCCGCAGGGCAAACCGGTACAATGCTCGCCAATCCTGAGGAGCGTTGCGACGACCGTCTGGTCGCCAGGCTCAGGAATCCCTGTTCAAGCGCTGCGCATCGCGCGGCGCTACAGCAACGGCGCTCACCTTTGTCGCGTATGGCGGAAAAGGCGAGCACTCGATTGTCGTGGTGGTTTCGCGTTGTCCGGCCGTATCGTGCGCCGTTCGTCTTTCACGTGGAGCCTACACACCATGAACGCTGTAACCGATAAATCCTTCTCCGACTACCTCGTCGCCGATATGTCGCTGGCAGGCTGGGGCCGCCGCGAGCTGGCCATCGCCGAAACCGAAATGCCCGGCCTGATGGCCATCCGCGAAGAGTTCGCCGCCAAGCAGCCGCTCAAGGGCGCCCGCATCGCCGGCAGCCTGCACATGACCATCCAGACCGGCGTGCTGATCGAAACGCTGGTGGCCCTGGGCGCCGAAGTGCGCTGGGCCTCGTGCAACATCTTCTCCACGCAAGACCACGCCGCCGCCGCCATCGCCGCGTCGGGCACGCCGGTCTTCGCCGTCAAGGGCGAAACGCTGGAAGAGTACTGGTAGTACACCCACAAGATCTTCGAATGGCCCAATGGCCAGAACGCCAACATGATCCTCGACGACGGCGGCGACGCTACGTTGATGCTGCACCTGGGCACCAAGGCCGAGAAAGACATCTCGGTGCTGGCCAACCCGGGCAGCGACGAAGAGCGCGTGCTGTTCGCCGCCATCAAGGCCACGCTCGAGCGTGACCCGAAGTGGTACTCGACCCGCCTGGCCCTCATCAAGGGCGTGACCGAAGAGACCACCACCGGCGTGCACCGCCTGTACCAGATGTCGCAGAAGGGCGAGCTGGCCTTCGCCGCCATCAACGTCAACGACTCGGTCACCAAGTCCAAGTTCGACAACCTGTACGGCTGCCGTGAATCGCTGGTCGACGGCATCAAGCGCGCCACCGACGTGATGGTCGCCGGCAAGATTGCCGTGGTCGCCGGCTACGGCGACGTGGGCAAGGGCTGCGCCCAGGCGCTGGTCGCCCTGCGCGCCCAGGTCTGGGTCACGGAAATCGATCCGATCTGCGCCCTGCAAGCCGCCATGGAAGGCTTCAAGGTCGTGACCATGGAAGAGGCCGCCGCCCACGGCGACATCTTCGTTACCGCCACCGGCAACTACCACGTCATCACCCGCGACCACATGAACGCCATGAAAGACCAGGCGATCGTGTGCAACATCGGCCACTTCGACAACGAAATCGACGTTGCCAGCCTGGCCGACTGCAAGTGGGAAGAGATCAAGCCGCAAGTCGACCACGTCATTTTCCCGGACGGCAAGCGCATCATCCTGCTGGCCCAGGGTCGCCTGGTGAACCTGGGTTGCGCCACCGGCCACCCGTCGTTCGTGATGTCGTCGTCGTTCGCCAACCAGACCATCGCCCAGATCGAGCTGTTCACGCGCAACGAAGCCTACAAGTCGGGCGAAGTCTACGTGCTGCCCAAGCACCTGGATGAAAAGGTCGCACGCCTGCACCTGGCCAAGCTGGGGGTGAAGCTGACCACGCTGCGCAAGGATCAGGCCGACTACATCAGCGTGCCGGTTGAAGGTCCTTACAAGCCGAATCACTACCGCTACTGATGCTTGTAGCAAAATAGGGAAGTATCCGCGCCATGTCGGCGCGGGCTTTCCGGTCCGCGGGGTTCCCCCGTGTCGCCTGGCGATGACGGGGCCGCGGAGCGTCAATACAGGAGTTCGAACATGGCATTGATACTCGTCTGGATCCTGAACGCGGTGGCCCTGCTGGCCGTTGCCTACCTGCTGCCCGGCATCACCGTGGCCAGCTTCGGATCGGCGCTCATCGCCGCCCTGGTGCTGGGCCTGGTCAACATGCTGGTCAAGCCGGTCCTGGTGCTGCTGACGTTGCCCATCACGATCGTCACGCTCGGTCTCTTCCTTATCGTCATCAACGCCTTGTTGTTCTGGTTCGTCGGCTCCGTGCTCAAGGGCTTCCAGGTCAACGGGTTCTGGTGGGCCGTGGGCGGTGCGATCCTGTACAGCCTCATTTCCGGCCTGCTCACCAAACTGATCCCCTAATGTCTGATTCGACTACCCCCGCTTTCAGTCTGGAATTCTTTCCCCCGCGCGACCTGGCCGGCCAGGAACGGCTGGTCCGCGCGGCCAAGCAGATGCTGGCGATCCAGCCCAAGTATGTCAGCGTGACTTTCGGCGCGGGCGGTTCCACCCGCGCCGGCACGGCGGATGCCGTGCGCACGCTGCGCAACCTGGGCTGCGATGCGGCGCCGCACTTGTCGTGCGTCGGCGCAACCCGCCAGGACCTGCGGGACATCCTCCAGGCATACAAGAATGAAGGCGTGCGGCGCGTGGTCGCCTTGCGCGGCGACCTGCCTTCGGGCATGGGCGGCGATGCGGGCGAACTGCGCTATGCCAACGAACTGGTGTCGTTCATCCGCGAAGAAACGGGCGACTGGTTCCACATCGAAGTCGCGGCCTACCCCGAAATGCATCCTCAGGCGGCCAATCCGTCGGCCGACCTGGATCATTTCGTGGCCAAGGTGAACGCCGGCGCCGATGCGGCCATCACCCAGTACTTCTTCAATGCCGACGCCTACTTCGACTTCGTCGACCGGGCCCAGGCCAAGGGCGTGCGGGTGCCGATCGTGCCGGGCATCATGCCCATCACGAACCACACCCAGCTCTTGCGCTTCTCGGAAATGTGCGGCGCGGAAGTGCCGCGCTGGATTCGTCTGCGCCTGGCCGAATTGGGCGACGACAAGGCGTCCATCCGCGCCTTTGGCGTGGACGTCGTGACCGAGCTGTGCCAGAACCTGCTGGACAATGGCGCACCGGGCTTGCACTTCTACACGCTCAACCACGCCGATGCGCCGTTGGCGGTGTGGAAGGAATTGGCGGTGTAAGCCAGGTCATCGGGGCGTCATGCCCAGGCAACGCAAGGCCGGCATTCGCCGGCCTTTTTTCTTGCGTGCACTTCAGGGCGCCGGGTCACATACCCGCACGCCGGCCATCAATCCGCGTACACGCCCGCCTTGCGGATGATGGGCCCCCACTTGTCCACCTCGGACTGCAGCCAGCTTTGCAGGCCTGCCGGCGTCTGCTTGGCTTCGGGCACGATCTCGGCGCCCAGCTCGGCCATCTTCTGCGTGAAGGCTGGATCCTTCAGCGCGGCGCGCAGGGCTTCATTGAACTTGGCAATGACCTCGGGCGGCGTGCCCTTGGGCGCGTACACGCCGTGCCACACCTTGACCTCGAAGCCCTTCACGCCGCCTTCCTGCAAAGTGGGCGCATCGGGCAGCGCCTTGATGCGGTCCAGCGTGGTGACGCCATACAGCTTCACGCGCTGGCTCTTGATATGCGGGATGGTCTGCGTGGTCTGGTCGCACAGCACGTCCACCTGTCCACCCAGCAGTGCCGTCAGCGCCGGCGCCGTGCCGGCATAGGGCACGGTCGTGAACTGCACGCCCAGTGATTCCTGCAGCAGCATGCCGCACAGCTGCGACACCGCGCCCAGGCCCGCGTTGGCCAGGTTGATCTTGTTGCCGTTGGCGCGGGCGTACTGGATGAATTCAGCCATGTTGCCGGGCGGCAGGTCCTTGCGGCCCAGCAGCGTCATCGGCACGTCGGCCACCTGGCCGACATAGGAAAAGTCGGTCAGCGGATTGAACGGTGGCTTGCGGTACAGCGCCGGCGCGGTCGCCATGCCGTTGTGGTGGATCAGGAACGTGTAGCCGTCGGGCGCGGCGCGCGCCACGTGCGTGGCCGCCAGCGTGCCGCCGGCACCGGTGCGGTTTTCAATGATGATGCTCTGGCCCAGCGTCTTGGACATCGCCGCGCCGAGGCTGCGCGCCACCACATCGGTGGGGCCGCCGGCCGAAAAGGGCACGACCAGCGAAATGGCATGGTTGGGATAGTTGCTTTGGGCGGCGGCCGGGCCACCGGCCAGGCAGGCCAGGGCCACCACCGGCCCGGCCAGGCGCAACAACGTGCGCGAGGAAATAGGGGTCATGTCTCGTTCCTTGTGGTTTTATCGTGGCCCGCAAGGCGAAGCATGGCGGGCTGGCACCAGTGTGGCGCGCCAGCCGGAAGATGAGAATTTGCGGTTTTACAAGCCGGGCTTAGGGAAGCGGAAAGGAGGGTTTATACGGTCAGACAATTTTGCTGGTCGCGAGCAGAAAACACGAAAGCCCGCAGCAATCGCTTGCATGCGGGCTTCGGAAAAGCCGTCCCTAATTAGCCTGATCCTTCCCAGGATCTTCCGCCAGCACTTGCGGGGCGGCGTAGACGGCCAGGGGCACGTCCACCGGTTCGGCGCGCAGCGGCTGGTGGATGCGGCTGGCGGGCACCAGCGAGGCGGGGTCTTCGGGGTTGGCCCAGAGCGGGTCGGGGATTTCGGCGAAGACCTGGCGCAGGCGTTCGCCCCAGGTGCCGCGGATCATGCGGAAATATTCGTTGTGCTCGTCGATGCTGGCGAAATGGGTGACGCGCAGCGCGTGGGCGTCGTACACCAGCAGGTCCAGCGGCAGGCCCACCGAGATGTTCGAGCGCAGCGTCGAATCCATCGAGATCAAGGCGCACTTGGCGGCCTCGTCGAGCGTGGTCTCGGGGCGCAGCACGCGGTCCAGGATGGGCTTGCCGTACTTGGCCTCGCCGATCTGGAAATACGGGCATTCCGAGCCGGCCTCGATGAAATTGCCAGCCGAGTACACCTGGAACAGCCGGCAGTTTTCGGCGCCGATCTGCCCGCCGAAGATCAGGCTGACGTTGAATTCCACGCCTTGTTCGTGCAGGGCTTCGGCCTCGCGGCGGTAAACCTCGCGCACCGCGGCGCCGACGCGGCGGGTCGCCTCGAACATGTCGGGTGCGTTCCAGACCGTTTCGCCGCCTTCGTCGTGCTGGCGCGCCAGCGCGTTCAGCACGGCCTGGCTGACCGCGAGGTTGCCGGACGTCATCAGGACCATCACGCGGTCGCCCGGCCGCTCGAAGACGGTCATCTTGCGGAATACGCTGATCTGGTCGACGCCGGCATTGGTGCGGGAGTCGGACAGGAAGACCAGGCCGGAATCGAGGCGGGCTGCGACGCAGTAAGTCATGATCGGGAAAAAGGAAAAGCCACGCCGCATTGTATTGCGGCGCGGCCGGCACGGGTTATTGCTGCACAGTCGTCTGCACTTCCACGTGGACCTCCATGGATTCCTCGCCGCCGCCGCTGCGCACGCCGCGCACCGGCGAGGCCGAATCGTAGTCGCGCCCCACCGCCAGGCGGCAGTGGCAATCGGACGCAAACTGGCGGTTGGTGATGTCCACGCTGGTCCAGCCGGTATCGGGCAGCCAGACGTCTGCCCAGGCGTGGCTGGCGGCGTGCTGGGCGGGGGTATACAGGTAGCCGCTGACATAGCGGGCCGGCACGCCCAGGCCGCGCACGCAGGCCAGGAACAGGTGGGCGTGGTCCTGGCACACGCCATGTCCCATGGCCAGCACCTGGCTGGCCGCCGTGGTGACGTCGGTGGTGCCCGGTTCGTAGGCCACCCGGTCGCAGATGGCGCTGGCCAGCGCCAGCACGTCGGCCGGCGCGTTCAGGCCGCCGGGCAGCACGTCGCGGGTGAAGGCGAGGATGGTGTCGTCGGCCTGCGTCAGCGGCGTCTGCACGCAATAGGCGTGCACCGGCAGGCGGCTGTCTTCGCCGCCCAGCGCACCCAGCGTCAACGCGCCCACCTGCACCTGACCCACGACGCGCAGTTCGATTTCGTTGTGCGGGCGGGTCAGCGTCAGCGTGTGGGTGATATTGCCGTAGGCGTCCACCTGTTGTTCCAGCGCACCCGGCGCTTCGATGTGCCAGCGCAGCACGCGCTGGTGCTCGTCGTCGCGCGGCGTCAGCCGCAAGGTCTGGATGCTGTAGGTGACGGGCGCGGTGTAGCGGTAATGCGTGACGTGCGTGATGATCTGTTTCATGCCTGTCTCCTTGTCATGCCGACAGCGGCACCAGGAAGTCCTGGCTGATGCGGTTGCCCAGATCGTTGATACGGTCCAGGAAGTGCTCCAGGTACTGGTGCAGGCCGCTCTGCAGAATGTCCTCGACGCGGCCGAATTGCAGTTCGGCGCACAGCATCCCGGCACGGCGCTGCGTCTCGGTCGAACGTTGGTTCGACACGCGCGCCAGGTCTTCGGACACCGCCCGCATCGACGCCAGCAGCGAACGCGGCATGTCGGGATGCAGGATCAGCAGTTCGGCCACGCGGTCCGGCGTGATGACGTCGCGGTACACCTTGCGATAGATTTCCAGCCCGGACACCGAACTGAGCAGCGCCGACCAGCGGTAGAACTCGCTTTGCAGGCCGGACGTGCCGTTGGGGTCGACGCGGCCATCCTGCTGTTGCTGCTGTTGTTGCGAGCTGCCCGATGGCGAGCCGCCGTTGCCGTCACGCTCGTGGAACTTCACGTCCAGCATGCGTGCGGTATTGTCGGCGCGTTCCAGGTGCATGCCGATGCGCAGGAAGTACAGCGCCTCGTCTTCGAGCATCGTGCCGATGGTGACGCCGCGGGCCAGGTGCGAACGGAACTTCACCCATTCGAAGAACTCGCCCGGATTGCGTTCCAGCAGGCCGGTGTGCAGGTGCTTGAGCAATTCCAGCCAGGTGGTGTTGTAGGTCTCCCAGACTTCTGTGGTCAGGCTGCCGCGCACGGCGCGCGCGTTCTCGCGGGCGGCGCGCATGCAGGTGTAGATGGATGACGGGTTCTCGGGGTCGCGCACCATGTACTGCAGCACGTCCTGGGGCGAAATGACGGCATGCTTGGCGCGGTACAGGCCTTGCAGTTCCGAGATGCGCAGCACGGCGTTCCACGAGCCCTCGCGGGTCTGCGCGTCTTGCGGCAGCAGCGACATCTGCAGGTTCACGTCCAGCATGCGGGCGGTGTTCTCGGCGCGCTCGATGTAGCGGCACATCCAGAACAGGTTGTCGGCGGTTCGGCTCAGCATCGTTATTCCTCCAGAACCCAGGTGTCCTTGGTGCCTCCACCCTGGCTGCTGTTGACCACCAGCGAGCCTTCGGTCAGCGCCACGCGGCACAGGCCGCCGGGCACGGTGCGGATGTCCTTGCCGCACAGCACGTAGGGACGCAGGTCGACGTGGCGCGGCGCCACGCCCGACTCGACGTAGGTCGGCACGGTGGACAGCGCCAGCGTGGGCTGCGCGATGTAGTTGGCCGGGTTGGCGCGCACGCGGTCCTTGAACGCCTCGACCTCGGCGCGCGAGGCCGACGGCCCCACCAGCATGCCGTAGCCGCCGGCGCCGTGCACTTCCTTGACCACCAGCTCGTGCATGTTGGCCATCACGTGGGACAGTTCCTCGGGGCGGCCGCAGCGCCAGGTCGGCACGTTCGACAGGATCGGCTCTTCGCTCAGGTAGAAGCGGATCATGTCCGGCACATACAGATAGGTGGATTTGTCGTCGGCAATGCCGGTGCCGATGGCGTTGGCCAGCGTCACGCGGCCGGCGCGGTACACCGACAGCAGGCCGGGTACGCCCAGGGCCGAATCCGCCCGGAACGACAGCGGATCCAGGAAGTCGTCATCCAGCCGGCGGTAGATCACGTCGACCTTGCGCGGCCCTTGCGTGGTGCGCATGTACACCGTGTTCTGTTCCACGAACAGGTCCTGGCCTTCGACCAATTCCACGCCCATCTGCTGCGCCAGGAAGGCGTGCTCGAAGTAGGCCGAGTTGTACATGCCCGGCGTCAGCACCACCACGGTCGGGTCGTCGCCGCCGTGCGGCGCCACTTCGCGCAGGTTGTCCAGCAGCAGGTCGGGGTAGTGCGCCACCGGCTCGACCTTGATGCGGCTGAACGCGTCGGGCATCAGCCGCATCGACATCTTGCGGTTTTCCAGCATGTACGACACGCCGGACGGCACCCGCAGGTTGTCTTCCAGTACGTAGAATTCGCCGGCGCCGGCGCGCACGATGTCCACGCCCGCGATATGGCAGTAGATGTCCTCGGCCACGTCCACGTCCTGCATTTCGGGGCGGTACTGGGCGTTCAGGAACACCTGCTCGGCCGGCACGATGCCGGCGCGCACGATGTCGTGGCCATGGTAGATGTCATGGATGAACATGTTCAGCGCCCGCACGCGCTGCTTCAGGCCCGCTTCCAGGCGGCGCCATTCGTCGGCGGGAATGATCCGCGGGATCATGTCGAACGGAATCAGGCGCTCGGTGCCGGCCGCGTCGCCCGCGACCGAAAAGGTGATGCCTACCCGGCGAAAGCTCAGGTCGGCTTCCAGGCGGCGCGCCGCCATGGCTTCCGCGGATTGCTCGTCGTGCCAGCGCTCGAAGGCCTGGTAATGGGAGCGTATGCCGCCTGCGCTGTCGCGCATCTCGTCATAGGCGGCTGGACGGGATGATCTGTCCTTCATGGCTCCTCCGTTGCAGATGCTGACGGCCGGCTTGAGCGCGGCCGTTATCCGGTCGGTGCAGACCGGTCTGAATGAATAAGCAACCCGCATGCCAGCTTTGCGCAGACAAACGGGGCCGCCCTTGGGCAAGCATATCCTTCCCTGGGTCTTGTGTGGCCAGCCCCCGGGGAAACGACAGGCACCCGGGGCATGGCGAGTGGTGTTCGAGGCGGCCGGGCAAGGTCCCGGCGCGGAGGGCGTGGTGGGTTCGTGACACCGCCGTGGGGGAAAACCGCGGGCGGGGGATGAGCGACGGGCGTGCCGTGCTGTGGGGGTGGGGGCCAAGCCTGGGTGAGACTCTGGCCGGGAATATCAGGGTCAGATGATAGGGCTTGCACCAGATTGGTGCAAGCCCCGGGGCAACTCTGGTGCGTCAGCGCAGCGTGTAGGTGTGCAGGAGGGTGCCGCCCTGGCCGGGCTCTTGCTGCGGCGCATGCGGTACCCAGCCGTCCGGCGTGATCACCGCGTCCAGGCGAAAATCGTGGGCGGCGGGCAGGTAGCCGGGGTCCAGTTCGCCACAGCTCCAGGCCACCCCGATGGTGGTGAAGGCGTGGCCGCGGTCGCGCAACGCGGCCAGGGTGCGGTCGTAATAGCCGCCGCCATAGCCCAGGCGGTCGCCGGATTCGGTGTAGCCCAGGGTGGGCACCAGCAGCACGTCGGGCAGCACCTCGGCGCCGTGCACGGGTTCCTGGATGCCGTACGGGCCGGCGCGCAGCTCGGCATCCGGCGTCCAGGGCAGAAACACCAGCGGGGCGTTGCGCTCGCGCACCACGGGCAGCGCCACCTTCACGCCGTTGTCGGTCCATTGTTCCAGCAAGGGGCGCAGATCGGGTTCGTCGTCCATGGGCCAGAAGGCGGCCACGGTGGCCGGCGCCGGGCGGCCCGCGCGCACGGCTTCATCGCGCGCCACGTTGAGCCAGGTGAACAGGCGCGCACGCATCAGCAGACCGCCGCGGCTGCGTTGATCTTCGGGCAATTCGGCACGCAATTTCCGCAATCGCGTGCGTAGCTGGACTGCGGTATCCTCTGGAGTATTTTGCGTAGTCATGCGGTAGCTGTAACAGGGGTGAAAAATGAAGGCGACAATGCGGATCAGCGATAACACCAACAACCGCGCGCACCATTGCGCGGACCCGCAAGCCTCTGGCAAGGCCGGCGCATGAAGCACACGCCCAACGACCTGATCATGGCCCCGGCCCCGCAATTCGGACGGTATCAGAAAACCGCCGGGAAATCCCCGCAGCCCGCCGACGTGCGCAGCGGCTTGCGCCGCTGGCTGCCGCTGCTGGCCCTGTTCACCGCGGCCTGTGCGCCGGTGGATGCTCAACAGCGCACCGCCGCGGTCAACCCGCAGCCCCAGCCCGCCGTGCAGACCCCGCAGCCGGCCATCGCCGTGCCGCCGGCCGTGCTGGCTGGGCTGCCGCCCACCAGTGACACGCCCGCGCTGGCCGCCGTGGTGGCCGCGCGCGAAGCCATGAACCGCAAGCAGTGGTCGGTGCTGGGCGCGCTGGTGCCGCAAGCCAAGTCCGATCCCCTGGGCATGTACCCCGAATACTGGCTGCTGCGCTACCAGCTCTGGAGCCCGCCGGCGGGTGGCCGGCCCACCGCCGACCTGCAGAAATTCATCAGCGGCAATCCCGACGCCTACCTGGCCGACCGCCTGCGCGCCGATTGGCTGCTGGCCGCCGCGCGTAGCGGCGACTTCGAAACCGTGCGCAAGCTCGCGCCGGTCAAGAACACCAACGCCCAGGTCGAATGCGCCATCCTGGACGCCAAGCACATGACCGGCCAGCGCGTCACGGCGGCACAGGCCATCGCCGTGTTCGCGCCGGGCGGCGCCTGCTGGGCGCTGTACGACCAACTGGTCGCCGACCGCATCCTGGGCTGGGACGAGCTTGAACCCCAGCTGCGCGATGCCATCGAGGCCAACAAGACCACCGACGCCCGCAAGTTCGTGCAGTACATGTTCGAGCCGCGCGACCAGAAAACCTACGACGTCCTCATCAAGGACCCGATGCGCTGGCTGACGCGGCAAGATCGCCTGCCCGTGGGTCGCAACGAAAAAGAACTGGTCACCATCGCGCTGGCGCGCCTGGCGCGTTCGGACATCAACGTGGCCGACTCGTATCTGCGGCGCGAATGGGCCAAGTCCATGGCCAAGTCGAACCTGGCCTGGATCCG
The DNA here is from genome assembly GCF_059760725.1 of Achromobacter sp. 1014246743. Classification (NCBI taxonomy): domain Bacteria; kingdom Pseudomonadati; phylum Pseudomonadota; class Betaproteobacteria; order Burkholderiales; family Alcaligenaceae; genus Achromobacter; species Achromobacter sp. 1014246743. The sequence continues at coordinate 72,820 of NZ_JCBANA010000012.1, read as the reverse complement.
CGGCCAGTATGCGCTGGTGGCCGCGCTCAACCTGGATAGCCGCGCCGACGACTGGTACCACGAAGCCGGCCATATCCGCATGACCGACTACAACGCCGGCTGGAAGGTGCGCGCCGCGCTGCGTCAACCCAAGATCGACTGGAAGTGGGTCATCGAGTCCATCGACCAGATGCCGGCCGCGCAGCAGGCGGACCCGTCGTGGGTCTACTGGAAGGCGCGCGGCCTGGCCGCCACCGGCCGTCGCGACCAGGCCAACGCTGCCTACGCCAGTATCGCCGACCGTTTCGACTTCTACGGCCAGCTGTCGGCCGAAGAGCTGGGCCGGCGCATCACCGTGCCGCCGCGCCCCGCACCCATCAGCGACCGCGAAATCGCCGAAGCCCGCGCCAACCCGGGCCTGCGCCGCGCGGTTCAGCTGTTCAGGCTGGGCTGGCGCCAGGAAGCCGTGCCCGAATGGAACTTCGCGCTGCGCGGCATGACCGACCGTCAACTGATTGCCGCAGCCGAACTGGCCCGCGCCGAAAACATCTACGACCGCGTCGTCAACACGTCCGACCGTACCGAAAAGGAATTCGATTTCAGCCAGCGCTTCATCGCGCCGTTCGAAGGCCGCGTCACCGCCAAGGCCAATGCCATCGCACTGGACCCGGCGTGGGTCTATGGCCTGATCCGCCAGGAATCGCGCTTCATCATGGACGCACGTTCGCACGTGGGCGCTTCCGGCCTGATGCAGCTGATGCCCGCCACGGCCAAGTGGGTGGCCGGCAAGATCGGCATGAGCAACTTCACGCCCGACAGCGTCAACGACTTCGACACCAACACCGAACTGGGCACCAACTACCTGAACATGGTGCTGCGCGACCTGAACGGCTCGCAGATGCTGGCCAGCGCCGGCTACAACGCCGGGCCGCGCCGGCCGCACAATTGGCGGTCCACCTTTACGCATCCCGTCGAAGGCGCGATCTTTGCCGAGACCATCCCGTTCAACGAAACGCGTACCTACGTCAAGAACGTGATGTCCAACGCGGTCTACTACGCCGCCATGTTCAGCGGCCAGCCGCAGTCCCTGAAAGAACGCCTGGGCAACATCGTGCCGCTGGGCGCTGAAACCACCAACCTGCCATGACGCAAGACGTGGCAACGCAGGGTTTGCAGGTGTTTATCGTAGGCGGCGCGGTACGTGATGCGCTGCTCGGCCTGACGCCTGGCGATCACGACTGGGTGGTCGTTGGCGCCACGCCCGAAGACATGGCGCGGCGCGGCTTCATTCCGGTGGGCGGCGACTTTCCCGTGTTCCTGCACCCGGTCACCAAAGAGGAATACGCCCTGGCGCGCACCGAACGCAAATCGGGGCGCGGCTACAAGGGCTTTACCTTCTACACCGGCGCCGACGTCACGCTCGAAGAAGACCTGCGCCGCCGCGACCTGACCGTCAATGCCATCGCACAGCGTCCGGATGGCACGCTGGTCGACCCCCTGGGCGGCGCGGCCGACGTGCAGGCGCGCGTGTTTCGCCACGTGGGCGAGGCGTTCGAGGAAGACCCGGTCCGTATTCTGCGCCTGGCCCGCTTCACCGCGCGCTTTGCCGATTTTCACGTGGCGCCCGAAACCCTGGATCTGTGCCGCCGCATGGTCGAAGCCGGCGAGGCCGATGCCCTGGTGGCCGAGCGCGTCTGGAAAGAACTGTCGCGCGGCCTCATGGCGGACGCGCCGTCGCGCATGCTCGACATCCTGCGCCAGTCCGGCGCGCTGGCGCGCGTCATGCCCGAATTGCAGGGGTCGGAAATCACGGGTGGCGATGTCGACCGCGCTGCGGCACAAGGCCTGGCGTTGCCCGGTCGCTATGCGTTGCTGTGCCGGCTGTCACCCGAGCGCGAAGCCCTGGGCAGGCGCCTGCGCGTGCCGGCCGAGTGCAACGACTACGCGCGTCTGCTGCCCGAGATGCTGGCGGGGCTGGATGCCGCCCAGGCGGCCGGCGCGGACGCCGCCGATGCACAACTGGCGCTGATGGAACGTGCCGACGCACTGCGCAAGCCTGAACGCTTTTTCGATCTGCTGGATACCGTGGCGGTGTTGCAGCCGGTGGACCGTGATGCCTGGCGTGCCCGCGTGGATGCCGTGCGCGGGGTGGATGCGGGCGCTATCGCCCGGGGCTGCGCGGGCGACCCGGCGCGCATCAAACAAAGCGTGCGCGATGCACGCTTGCAGCGGTTACGCGCGGGTTGATGGCGGGGGCGTGACGCCGGCCGGCGCGCAATGCGGGCTTGGCGGCGCTTGCTCTGCAAGCGCCTGGTCGCCGGCCCGGCGCCCTACAGCTTGCCCAGGCGGTCGCCGCGGGCAAAGCCGATCAAGGGTTCCGTCATGCCTCGCCCCACCGCCAGCACCTTGAACAGCTCGCCCATCTCGGCTTCCGACAGCAGCTTCTGCACCGGCGCCACCGCCTGCGCATAGGCTTGCGCGTCCGACGGATCCAGCTGCGCCAGCAGTTCCATCAGGCCCGCGTTCATCAGGAAGCGCGCCTGCGAGGTATAGCCCAACACTTGCAGCCCGGCCGCCAACGCGGCGTCCGCCATGGCGGTGAAATCCACGTGGGCCGTGATGTCCTGCAAGCCGGGGGCGGTGAATGGGTCGCCATGCGCATGGTGGCGCAGGTGGCACATCAGCGTGCCGCCCGCGCGTTGCGGATGGTAGTACTCGCTGCGCGGAAACCCATAGTCCACCAGCAGCGCGGCGCCGAGTTCCAGCCAGCCGCCCAGCGCGTCGATCCAGGCTTCGCCCTGCAGATTGATTTCGGACACATAGCCCGGCAGCGCCGGCATGCGCGCGGCCACCGCGGCCGCCAGCCGCGGCGAGGCCGGGCGGTCTTCCCACACAAAGCCCTGTGCTGCGTCCACCGCCACGCCGCGTTCCAGCACCGCGCCATCGGCGCCCCAGGTAAAGAGCGACACCGGCATCGCGTCCAGCACTTCGTTGGCCAGCACGCAGCCGCGGAAACGCTGGGGCAGCGCGTCCAGCCATTGCACCCGCGTGCCGAACGGCGCCAGCCGTTCGGCCTGGCGTGCGCGCAGGTCGGCCGACACCTCCAGGATCTGGTATTGCGTGTCCGTCAGCCCCAGCGCATCCAGCTCGCGCAGCACGCCTTCGGCCAGCGCGCCGGTGCCGGCGCCGAATTCCAGCACGCTGTGCGTATCGGTCTGGCGCAGCACCTGCGCCACCTGGCGCGCCAAGGTGCGGGCGAACAACGGTGTCAGCTGCGGCGCGGTGACGAAGTCGCCCGCGGGCGTGCGGCCATCGGTGTCGGGTTCGGCCAGCTTGACGTTGCCCGCCGCATAATAGCCCAGCCCGGGGGCGTACAGCGCCTCGGCCATCCAGTGGTCGAACGGCAGCCAGCCCGAAGCGGCGGCGATCGCGGCGCGCAGGTGCGCGCGGGCGGCATCGCTGTGTGCCTGGGCAGCAGAAGAGAGCGGGGGCAGATTGGCGGGGGCGGGGCGTTGCATGGCAGGAATCAGGACGTCGGGGCAATCACGCATTTTCCCAAAAAACAAACCCCGCGACAGGCGCGGGGTTTGCTGGGGAAGATCGACGGGCCGCCAGGCGGCCGGTCGATGTGCCGATCAGGGCTTAGCCGCGGCGGGCGCCGGCAGGCTTGGCGAAGCGCTTGGCGGGGCCGCCGGGGCGCTTGTCGAACGTAGGCTTGCCACGGAAACCGCCTTCCGGACGATCGCCGCCACGGAAGCCGCCTTCGCGCTGCGGACGGTCGCCAAAGCTGGGGCGGTCGCTGAAGCTGGGACGGGCGTCACGGTCGGCGCCGCGGAAACCGCCTTCACGGGGCGCGCGCTCGTTGAACGGACGCGGATCACGCTGGGGGCGGTCGCCAAAGCTGGGACGGTCGCTGAAGCTGGGGCGTGCGTCGCGGTCGGCGCCACGGAAGCCGCCTTCACGCGGGGGGCGATCGCCGAAGGGACGATTGCCCTGGTAGCCGCCTTCGCGTTGGGGACGGTCGCCGAAGCTGGGGCGATCGCTGAACGAGCGGGCCGGGCGGTCGCCGAACGGGCGGTTGCCTTGGTAGCCGCCTTCGCGCGGGGCGCCGTCGCGGGCGCCTTGGTAACCGCCTTCACGCGGCTTGAACTCGCCACGCGGGCCGCCAAACGAACGGCCTTCACGCGGGGCGCCATCGCGGTTGCCCTGGTAGCCACCGCCGAAGCCGCCGGGGCGCTTGCCAAACGGCTTGCCGCCACGCGGGGCGCCGCCGACCGACGGACGCGGGGTGCGCTTGGGTTCCAGGCCGGCGATCACTTCAGGGGTGATCGATTGACCGATGTAGTGCTCGATGCGGCGAACCTTGTGGCGCTCGGAGTGCGTGGCCAGCGTGAACGCCAGGCCGTTGCGGCCGGCGCGGCCGGTACGGCCGATACGGTGCACGTAGTCTTCGGCTTGCATCGGCAGGTCGAAGTTGACGGCGTGGCTGATGCCTTGCACGTCGATGCCGCGGGCGGCCACGTCGGTGGCAACCAGAATACGCAGCTGGCCGCGTTGCAGTTGCGACAGCGTACGGGTGCGTTGGCGCTGGTTCATGTCGCCGTGCAGGGCAGCGGCGGCAAAGCCTTGGTCGGCCAGGCGGTCGGCCAGGTCGTCAGCGCCGCGCTTGGTCGACGTGAAGACGATGGCCTGGTCCAGCGAGGCGTCGCGCAGCACGTGGTCGAGCAGCTGCATCTTGTGGCTGGCGTCGTCCGCGTACAGCAGGCTTTGCGTGATGTTGGTGTGCTTTTCCTTGGAGCCGGCCATCTCGATGCGTTGCGGGTCGCGCATCATGCGCGCCGCCAGCTTGGCGATGGTGCCGTCCAGGGTGGCCGAGAACAGCAGCGTCTGGCGTTCCGCGGGCAGGCGGCTGACGATGGTCTCGATATCTTCGATGAAGCCCATGTCCAGCATGCGGTCGGCTTCGTCCAGCACCAGCGTGTGCACGGTGTTGAGCTTGACGCGGCCCGACTGCAGGTGGTCGATCAGGCGGCCGGGGGTGGCGACCAGCACGTCAACGCGGCGCGACAGCGCCTTCAGTTGGGCGCCGTAGGGCATGCCGCCCACGACGGTGGCGGTGCGCAGGTCGGCCAGCTTGCGGCCGTAGGTGGCGGTGGCTTCGGTAACTTGCAGAGCCAGTTCGCGGGTCGGGGTCAGCACCAGCACTTGCACGCCGACGCCCTTGTTGGCGGGCATCTGGGCAATGCGGTGCAGGGCCGGCAGCATGAAGGCGGCGGTCTTGCCGCTGCCCGTCTGCGAGGACACCATCAGGTCGTGGCCGGCCAGCGCTTGCGGAATGGCCGACGCTTGAACGGGGGTGGGGGTGCTGAAGCCAGCTTCTTGAACGGCCGACAACAGGGCGGGTGCGAGACCCAGGGTTTCGAAAGACATTACTTTCCCTTGCCGCGAAAAATGCGACGCAGTGCTTGGTCGGGCCAGGGGATTAGGCGGCCGGATCCAGGCGACGGTTGATGGAGCATCGTGCCGACCGAATCAACCGTGCGCGTGGCGCGTTCTCTTGATACTGCTTGGAACGCAGGGCGAAAGGAAAGGAGGTCAGGAATCGATGATGTTCGGCATGGGGCTCGGGCTTGGTTGCCCGGCAGACTGCTAAAACTTCCGCTAAATCAAGGCGGTAAATGCCGAACTCGTTTTGTGCAGTGCGGCGATCATAACCCGAATTCGCCCTGCATGGGAATTATTTTTTTGTCCAGCGCCCAATCAATAGGGTTTTTCCCTTGGTCGGCCAGCCAGCGATTGGTCGCCAGAAAGTGACCGCAGCCCAGGAAAGGCACCGGGGGACGCCGGGCGGACAGCGGCGAAGGATGGTTGGACATCAGCACCAGGTGGCCGCTGTTGCTGGGGAGCAACGCCTGCTTGGCTTGAGCATGGGCCCCCCACAGCAAAAATGCCTTGGGCGAGGGGTCTTGGGCCACCAACGCAATCAGCGCGTCGGTCACCGTTTCCCAGCCGCGTTTGGCGTGCGAGGCAGGCTGGCCATCTTCCACCGTCAGGGCGGTATTCAGAAGCAGCACGCCCTGGTCGGCCCAGGGGCTCAGGTCGTTGCCGGCGGGCAGCGCCGTGCCGGGGTATTCCTGGGCGATCTCATTGAAGATGTTGCGCAGGCTGGGCGGGCGCTTGCAGTCGTCCGGCACCGAAAACGCCAAGCCCTGGGCCTGGCCCGGGCCGTGATAGGGGTCCTGCCCCAGGATCACCACCCGCACGTCCGATGGCGCCAGGCCTTGCAGCGCCCGAAAAGGCGTGGCCGGGTAGACCACGGCGCCTTCGGCCAGCCGTTTTTCCACATGGGCGGTCACGGCTTGCAGGGCGTCGGCCACGCGCGGGGCGTGCAGCGCGGCCTGCCAGGCGGCGGGTAATTGGGCCGCCTGGGCGGCGAGGGCGGCGGGGACGAGGCGGTTGTCGATCGGCATGGGCGCGATTTTGGCATAGCCGGCCGGGGCGACTGGCGTTCGCGGCGCCCCGCGGAATTTTCCTCATCAAATTTCGGATTTTTCCTATAGCAATGCGTCCACTCACCGAGATAAGTTAGCGGGGCAGTCAGCTGTTACGAAACATGTACCTCCATACGCGCGTCCCGTCGCTATGTATGCCGGATTATTCGTCAACAAACGGCATAAATTGAGATGTGCGCTTAATTAGTCCGAGTTTCTACCGTTATCGGTAGAAACCAGTCATTTCAATAAGAAACAAGTGCATAAGTTCTTACTGCGAAGCCGCCTCCGGCAGAGGCGCCTTCCCGGGTTGCTGTTGCCTGTTGCCATGGCGGCCCATTTCATCGTTTTTTCCCCGGTTGCGGCGCAGACCCTGCCCGCCGACGCCGCTTCGCGCGCCAGCGAGATCCAGCGACGCCAGGAACAGGAACTGGACGCCCAGCGCGCCCGCGCCGCCGAGCGGCCGGACGTGCTGTCCGCGCCGGCCGCGCCTGTCCCTGGCGAAGGGCCCCTGGCCTTTCCGGCCGAATCGCCCTGCTTCACGCTGGGTCAGGTCATCTGGGACGGCCCCGAGCCCCCCGGCTGGCTGCGCCGCGAAAGCGAAGCTGCCCTGGGGCCCTGCGTGGGCGGCCAGGGCCTGCGCCTGCTGCAGGAACACCTGATGGCGGGTCTGATCGATCGCGGATGGATCACCGCGCGCGTGCTGGTGCCCGAGCAATCGCTGGCCAGCGGCACGCTGACCCTGCGCTACGTGCCCGGCCGCATTTCCGGCGTCAAAAGCGACGGCGCACCCGGCTGGTGGCGCACCGCCTTGCCGACCTGGCCAGGCGGCGACGTCAACCAGCGCGACCTGGACCAGGCGCTGGAAAACATCCGCCGCCTGGCCGGCCAGGCCGACGCCACCATCGACGTGGCCCCTGGCCCCGAGCTGGGCGAATCCGACATCATCATCAAGCCCGGCACCGGCAAGCGTTGGCATGCCTACCTGGGCGGTGACAACGCCGGCCTGGAATCCACCGGCAAGAATCAGGTCAACGCCGGCCTTACGCTGGATTCGCCGTTGTTCCTGTACGACCAGCTGTCCGTGTCCTGGAACAGCAACGCCGACCTGCGCAACAGCGACGCCGGTTCGCGCGCCGCGTCCATCAACTACAGCATCCCGTTCGGCTACTGGACCCTGTTCGCCGGCGCCAGCAAATCGCGTTACCGGCAGACGGTGGCCGGCTTCGAAGAACCCATCGTCTACGGCGGCACCAGCAAGCAGATCGAAGCCGGCGTGTCCGTCGTGCCTTACCGCGGCGCCAGCTACAAGGGCACCGCCGTGCTGAAGTTCTTGCGCAAGCGCGCCAACAGCACGCTCAACGACGTCGACATCGAAGTGCAGCGGCGCGACGTGGTGGGCTATGAATTCAGCTACGGCCATCGCCATTACGTTGACCAACTGGTGCTGGATATCGGCGGTGGCGTGCGCGGCACGTTGCCGCAGTTCTCCAACCAGCCTGGCTACGTGTACGGCGACCCCGACTGGAACGGCCGCAGCACGCTTCTGTCGGCCAATGCCGGCCTGTTCCTGCCGTTCAAGGTGGCCGGCCAGCAGATGGCCTACCAGGCCAACTGGCAGATCCAGCACGCCAAGACCCCCGTCGTGCCCGCCGACTACTTCACCATTGGCAATCGCTACGCGGTGCGCGGTTTCGACGGCCAGATGACCCTGGCGGCCGAAGATGGCTGGACCCTGCGCAACGACCTGTCGTTGAACCTCGGCAACCTGGGCCAGCAGCTCTACACCGGCCTGGACGCCGGTCGCGTCGGCGGCCCGTCTGCCCAGTACCTGACGGGCCGCACCCTGGTCGGCGCCGTTGCCGGCCTGCGCGGGCGCATCGCCATGCCCTATGTCAATGCCAGCTACGACCTGTCGGCAGGGTGGCCCCTGAAAAAGCCCGACAACCTGAAGACGCAAAGCACGGTCTTCGCCGCCACGCTGATGTTCGAGTTCTAAGCCCGGGCGGCGCCTGGCGCGCCGCCTGCCGCATGACGTGCCGCGACCCGAGTCGCGCCACAAGTCGCTTCACACATTGCTTTGCGGGTTGCCTCTCCATGGGTCGACCCACCTCTACCGAGATTCGCCACGCTATGTCCAAGCTTCGCTCCGCAGTGCTCTGGTTGGTCCTCTACACGCAGATCTGGACGCCCGTCCTGGCGCAGACCTTGCCGATTTCGGTAGACCAGAGTGTCGGCGGGCAAAGACCCGTGGTGGGCGTGGCCAACGGCGTGCCGGTGGTCAACATCGCACCGCCCTCGGCCGGTGGGGTGTCCAACAACCACTACACGCAATTCAACGTCGGCCCGTCCGGTGTGGTGCTCAACAACAGCGGCGCGGCCAGCCAGACGCAGGTGGCCGGGCAAGTGGCCGGTAACCCGATGCTGGGCAACCAGCGCGCCACCACCATCCTGAACCAGGTCACGGCGCCCAATCCCTCGCAACTGCGCGGCATGCTGGAAGTCGCCGGCAATCGGGCGAACGTCATTGTTGCCAACCCGGCCGGCATCACCTGCAACGGCTGCGGGTTCTTGAATGCCAATCGCGCCACGCTGACTACCGGCAAGCCGGTCGTGGGGCCGGATGGTTCGCTGGGCTTTGACATTGCCAGTGGTCGCTTGGCGATCGAAGGCGCGGGTCTGTACGGCGCCAACTTGAGCCAACTGGACCTGCTGGCGCGCACGCTGGAACTGAACGCCCAGGTCTGGGCGGACCGCTTGAACGTGGTGGCGGGACCCGCCCGGGTGGGCTACGACGGTATCGACGTGTCGGCCCTGACCGGCGCCGGTGCTACGACTGGCGTATCCATCGACGTGGCCGCCTTGGGTGGCATGTACGCCAACAGCATCCGGCTCATCGGCACCGAGGCTGGTGTGGGCGTGAACATCGGCGGCAACCTGGCTGCGCTGACCGGCACGCTGACCGTCAGCGCCAACGGCGACGTCAAGATTCTGCCGTCTGGCCGCATGCAGGCCGCCACTGACCTGTCGGTGCAGGGCGGGCGCGATATCGTCAACGAGGGCACAGTCACGGCGGGCGGCGCGCTGGCGCTCAATGCGCCGGGTTCAGTCGTCAACACCGGCGCCATGTCCTCGGCGGGCAACGCCAGCATCGTGGCACGGCAACTGGACAACCGCGGTGCCTTCACGGCAGGCCTGCAGGCCGATGGTTCCATCAGCCCCTTGGGTGCATTGAGCGTGCAGGTCAATAACCTGCAGAATGCCGGCACGCTGATGGCCGGCGGCAACGCCACGGTCACGGCCGATGCGCTGGGCCTGTCGGGCGGCAAGTTCGTCGCGGGTGGGGTGTTGACACTCGACGCCAACGGCGCGATCACCAATCGCGCCGGTTCCGTGTACGGCGGCTCGGTGCTGCTGCGAGCTTCCAGCCTGGACAACACCGGTGGCAAGCTCACCAGCGGGGCAGGGCTGACCGCCAACGTCGTGGGCGCAATCGACAATACGGCCGGCACCCTGGCGGGCACCAGCGCGGTTGCCATCACCGGCCAGTCCTTCATCAACGCCGCAGGCGGCGTTGTCTCGGGCGACAGCGTGGCGCTGCGGGGAACGACCGGCCTCAACAACCAAGGCGGTTCCGTCCAAGCCAACGGCGCGCTGCGCGTGGAAACGGCCGGCGCCGTGAACAACCAGGGCGGCAAGCTCTTGGGCAGCACGGCCGATATCCAGGCGGCCAGCCTGGACAACCGCAACGGCGTGGCGCAGGCGGACGGCAAGCTTACCGTCGCCAACACCGGCGCCTTGCAGAACCAGGGCGGTGGCCTCTATGGCGGTTCGGTCGACGTTAAGGCAGCGAACCTGTCCAACACGAACGGCAAGGTCGTCAGCGGTGGCGCGCTGGACGTCAGCACCCCCGGCAACCTGGATAACACCGGCGGCACCATTGCCGCCCAAGGGCAAGCGACGCTGAACGCGCAAGCCCTGTCCAACACCCGCGGCCTCATTGCCGCAGGCAACCTGACGCTCAAGACGCAAGGCCTGCTGGATAACCGCGCCGGCCTGATCCAGGCCGACAACCTCGTGGCCCTGACGGCAGGCGGCCTGAACAACCGCGACACGCTGGCCAATGGGCTGGCCGGAGCAGGCGCCGCTACGCCTGGCGCCCTGGGCGTCATGGGCCAGCAGGTTGCCTTGAACGCCACGGCCATCGACAACCAATCCGGCCGCATCGGCGCGAGCCAGGACCTGGGCGTTGCCACCGGCACGCTCGACAACACGTCGGGCAATGTCTCGTCCGACGCCAACGCCAAGCTCGCGGTCAACAGCCTCACCAACCGCAGCGGCGCGGTGACGGCTGGCAATTCGCTGGAACTGACCACCGACACCCTGGACAACGACGGCAAGCTCCACGCCGGCCAGGACCTTACGATCATCGCCAACACGCTGACCAACCGCGCCACCGGCGAACTGATCGCCCTGCGCAACAACACCCTGGTCATCAGCGGCCTGTTGGCCAACGCCGGCCTCATCGATGGTGGCTACACCCGCATCACTGCGGGCGGCCTGACGAACACCGGCAGGATCTACGGCGACCGCGTCGGCATCCAGACGCCGACGCTCATCAACGACCCCAACGCCGTCATCGCGTCGCGCGGTGACCTGGACCTGGGCGTGGGCACGCTGACCAATCGCGAGCATGCGCTGATCTACTCGGCGGGAGACCTGCGCGTGGGCGGGGCGCTGGACGCAATGGGCAAGGCCACGGGGCAGGCGCAGTCGCTGGTCAATGAATCGGCCACCATCGAAGCGGAACGCAACGCGGATATCGCGGCGGCCAGCATCCAGAATCGCAACCTGCACTTCGCCAGCCAAACGTTCGAGGTCAGCAACGAGGAAAAGTGGTTCTATCGCCTGGACGGCACCACCGAGATCGTCGACGGCGAAGGCATGTGGTTCTGCAACACCGTCAAATCCATCTGCGGCCGCGGCCCCAGATGGATGGGCCAGTACGACGAACGGCGCCTGTTGCTGCCGTCGACCCGCTATCCGGAAAGCCAGTACGGGCCGCCGTTTGACTACAGCAGCATTCAGGAAGACCAGCAAGGCCGTGCCGGCGTCAGCGCGCCGATCGGGCTGGCGTATATCCCGGAAGAGCCGTCGTGCGGCGGTGGCGATGCCGGGGCTTGCACCGTCAACGCCGCCCAGTTCTTCTACAAACCCGACGCCAAGATCTGGTCGGTCTTCGAGGTCGAGCGCCCCACCGGCATCAGGAAACCACCGTCACCGGATGACTGCGGCTTTCGCTGCCCTGCGGACCTGGCCCAGCAACAGGCCACCTACGAGCGCGACCTGCAGCTCTACGACACGTTGAACGAGAAGATCCGCGACTTCAACGCCGACTTCCGCAACAACCGCATGATCAAGGACTTCACTTTCTACGAAGTCACGCAGATCACGCGCGAAACCCGCATCACGCAAAGCGATCCGGGCAAGATCATCGTGGGCGGCAACGCGCGTCTGGCCGGCAACATCCTCAACGACAAGAGCCGCATCCTGGCCGGCGGAACCCTCAAAACCGAAGGCGGCACGCTCAGCAACGTCGGCGCCGAAGGCCTGCGCACGGTCGACCGCGTAGGCAACATGGCCTACACCTACGAGAGAAACGACTCGCGCAAATACAACTGGTCCGAGTACAACGCCACCGTCCTGGCCGAACGTATCGAAACCGGCCTGGGCGCCGCGCAAGGCAACACTACGGTATCGACGTCTGGCCAAACACCCGGCGCCAGCACCGTCACCCCGGCCCTGCCGCCAGCCACCCTGACCCGCATCACGCTGCCGGGCAACAAGGCCATCACGGTGGTCGTTCTGCCGCCCGTCATCCCGACCAGCGCGCTGTACCGCGTCATGCAGGCGCCCAATGCGCCGTACCTGATCGCCACCGACAGCCAGTTCATCGGCTCGCGCTCGGTGGTGTCCAGCGACTTCCTGCTGCAGAAACTCAACCAGGACCCCGGCACGATCCTCAAGCGCCTGGGCGACGGCTTCTATGAACAGAAGCTGGTGGCCGAACAGGTCATGCTCGCCAGCGGCCAGCGTTTCGTGGGCGACTACACCGACAACGAAACCCAGTACAAGGCCTTGCTCGCGGCAGGCGCCGACTTTGCCGGCAATTTCGGGCTGACCATCGGCACGGCGCTGTCCGAAGACCAGATGCGCAACCTGTCCAGCGACATCGTCTGGTTGGTGGAGCAGACGGTCACCTTGCCCGACGGCACCCAGCAAAAGGTGCTGACCCCGCAGGTCTACCTGGCCGTCAAGCCCGGCGACCTTCGCGGCGACGGCTCGCTGATCGCGGGCCGCGATACCCAGATCAGCGCAACGGGTGATGTGAACAACAGCGGCAACCTCGGCGCGCGCAACGCGCTGGTCGTCGACGCTCAGAACGTGCGCAACAGCGTCGGCACCATACAGGGCAAGACCGTCAACCTGAACGCGCGCAACGACATCGACAACCTGGCGGGTCTGCTCAAGGGCGAGTCGGTCTCGCTGGTTGCGGGCCGGGACATCAATCTGACGTCCAGCACGCAATCGAACGTGCGCGGGGGTATCAGCAACACGATCGTTGATGGCGTGGCACGCGTCGATGCGGGCACCTTGAGCGCGCAGGCGGGCAGGGATTTCAACGCCCAGGCTGCGGCTATCGCCGCCAAGGAAGATGCCACCATTCGCGCGGGCAACGATATCAACCTGACGGCTGCCGGAACGCGGTACGGGGAATCGCACGACTTCGGCAAGAAGAACCGGGCGGAGATGCGTACGACCACCGATATCGGCACGCAGATTGCCGCGGGCGGCAACCTCACGCTGATCGCGACGCAGGATGTCAACGCCATCGCTGCCCAAGTGGCGTCGGACAAGCAACTGGCCGTAGGGGCCGGCCGCGACATCAACATACTCGCGGGCGATTCCAGCGGGTACACCTACAACGAGATCTACTACAAGACCAAGGGGTTCCTGTCGAGCAAGACCACGCATCGCATCCGCGAGACGGAATGGACGCAAGGGGTCAGTGCGACGTTCGGCGGTGATTCGGTCGTGATGCTCGCTGGCCGCGACATGAAGGTCGTTGGCTCGAACGTAGTGGGTGACCGCGACGTGCAGATCGGCGTCGGCCGCGATCTTCAAGTCCTGGCCAAAGATGAAACCTATAAGGACTACCAGTACGAGAAGGTCAAGAAGTCGGGTCTGGGCGGCGGAGGCGGCTTCAGCCTGGGCTACAACAAGCAAGAACGCACCGACTGGAACCGCGGTGCCAGCGGGGGCTATTCGGCCAGCACCATTGGCAGCGCGGGCGGCGACCTCATCATCGATGCTGGCCGCGATGTGGGCGTCATGGGCAGCAACTTGTTGGCCCAGGACGGCAATATCTCCATCGCTGGCCGCAACGTCGCCATCATCGCTGGTGTGGGTGAGGCGCGTCAGCACGAGTACCACGAGTTCAAGCAATCCGGCCTGACCATTGGCGTGGCGGGCGGCATGCTGGGTGCTGCGCAGCAGATTCAGGGCACGCTGGAGCAGGCGGGCGAAGCCAAGAGCGGTCGCCTGGCCGCGGTCAAGGTCGGGCAGGCCGCGTATCAGGCGGTGCAAGCCAAGCGGACGATGGACGTGGCCAAGGGGGCGAAGGCCACCGCAGCTGAAAAGGAGGCCGCCAGCGCCCAGATCCAGATCAGCATCGGCGCCAGCAAATCCGTCAGCGAAACCAAGCGCACGCAAGAGTCGGCGTTTGGCTCATCCGTCATGGCCGGTGGCAACATCTCCATCGTTGCGCTGGGAGACAAGGGCGTAGCGGGCACGGGCAACCTGTCCATCATCGGCAGCGACGTGGCCGGCAAGAACGTGTTGCTGGCGGCGACCAACGACCTGATGCTGCAAAGCCAGGCACTGACGTCCACCGAAGTTTCCACCAATAAAAACAGCGGCTGGAAGCTTGGCGTGGGTATCGGCGTGTCCGACAGCGGCAGCGGTGGCGGCATCAATATCTTTGCCAGCGGCTACGTCGGTAGCGGCAACGCCAAGGGTAACGGCACCACCTATCGCGAAACCCAGGTCAGCGCGCGAGACAACCTGACGCTGATCTCCGGCGGCGACACCATTCTGGAAGGCGCCCAGGCGCGCGCGGACAGCATCCGTGCGGACATCGGCCGCAATCTGATCCTGACCAGCCAGCAAGATTCGGACCGCTACGACGCCAAGCAACAGCAAGCGAACGCAGGCGCCAGTTTCAGTTTCGGTTCCATGTCCGGCAACGCCTATATCGGCGCAAGCCAAGGCAAGACCAAGTCGAACTACGACAGTGTCGTGGAACAGACGGGGTTGTACGCAGGCAAGGGTGGCTATGACATCTACGTCGGCAAGCATACGCAGCTGACGGGCGCCGTCATCGCCAGCGACGCCGAGGCGGCCAAGAACTGGCTGTCCACGGAAACGCTGGGGTTCCGCGACCTGCAGAACAAGGCGGACTATAAGTCGACCACGGTGGGACTCAGCCTGGGCATGTCCGGGACGTTCGAAAAGCCCACGAAGGGCGATGCGATAGGCGGAGGTCCGTCGGGGCTGAGTTTTGCGACCACTAGCGGCAGCGAATCCGGTACGACCCGTGCTGCGGTATCGGCGGGCACGATTGAAGTGCGGTCGGATAAGGACACGGGACGGGATAGCACGGCGGGGCTGAGTCGCGATACGGCTGGCGCGAACGGCAGCATTGGCAAGATCTTCGACAAGGACAAGGTCCGCGAGCAGATCGAGTTCCAGCAGGCGTTTGGTCAGCTGGGGATGCAGATCGCGGGGGATGTTGCGGACGAGTTGAAGAAGGGCAACCCCGGCTTGTGGGGCGAGGATGGTGTAGGCCGCATTGCTCTGCACACGGCGGTCGCTGGTATTGGCGCAGCACTGGGCGGCGGCAATGTGGCGGGCGCCATTGCTGGCACCGTAGCGGGGGATCTCGCCGCCAGCGTGGTGCGAGACCAGGTCGATAGAGCCGTCGCGGGCTTGCCGGCTGAGATGCGCGACCAAGTCGCCAAGGTCATTCTGAACGTCGTCGCCAGTGCAGCGGGCGGTATCGCTGGTGGGACTAGCGGCGCGGGTGGTGCGGCGGCGTCGGATATGTACAACCGGCAATTGCATCCGGATGAAGGCCTTTGGATTAAGAAAAATGCCAAACGCTACGCTGAACAACAGGGCATTCCGCTTGCTCAGGCCGAAGCTGAACTGACGGGTCAAGCGCAGAGACAGGCCGACTCGGCAGCAGCTGAGAGCTATGTTGAGAACCAGAACGCTCGCGCCTTCCTATCGCAAATGACGGGCACGCAAGGTAATGGCTTTGTTTACTTTGATGGTAAAGCGGACGGTACCTACGACAACCATATCTTGTTCGCCGGTGGTATCAAAGAGAACGCGGATCTAACCGAACTCTATGACTTGGCGTGGAAGCGCCTACAGGCAGGACTCGAGCATCCTTCGAATTTGACGGGATCAAACCGAGCCTTGGCAGACGCGACGCTTGATGTTGCCAACTATGTTTCCAATCCGGCAGAAATCGCCAAGGTGGCGCAAGCGCTGCAGGACGAGCGTGCGAAAGCTGAGGCCGCTGGCGACTTTATTCTGCAGCGTGTAATCGACGACAAGCTGACGAATATCACTCTGATGCAGCAGGGGGGGGTGTTCGACTTGCAGGATCTCACCTGGGAGCAGCGTGAGGTGCTCGGGATGGCCTTGCAGGCCGGGTTGGAGGGCGGACGGCTGTCAGTCTCTCAAGTCCGAGCAATGGTTGCGAAGGCTCGGGTTGAGGCAGTGGCTGGGGCTAAAAGCTCCTCAGTTCCTCTACTTGGCGATTCGTCAACAGGGGGAGCGCCGCAGGTTGTACGAAACGCTGAGGTATTGGATAAGAACGGTCGGGTGCTTGTTCGACAGAATCCTGTTACCGGAGAATATGAGAAAACAGTACCCCGATTGCTGCCGGAAAATAGTAATTCCAAGCTATTGCTGACGGATGGCAGTGGTTCCAAATTTGAGTATCCTGAACGAATAAGCTTTAATCCGGAAATCGTATCTCATGTCGGTAGTTTTGACGGTCTTACACAAAAAAAGGGAATTAGCGGAACTCACAATAAGGATGCCTTTCTTGAGGTGGTTTCCACGTACGGCGTGAAGATTATTAATCAGTCCGCTGGTTCTGCCGAAGGAATTTATACATACAGATATCAGATTCCGGCATATGATTCCAAAGGAAATACGATAGGCTATAAGGCTAATGAATTTGTTAAAACAGTATATGACCCCGCTGTTTTTACAGATCAAAAAATACTAGAGTTTGGGCAGAAGGCTGCGGCAATTGGTTACGAAGAGGCGATCAGGAAGGGAGAGAGTGGTTACGATAGCGCTTATGGTGGCATCACCTTTAGAGTCTATTTGGATAAGGGTGTCGTACAAAACTTTCATCCAAAATAAGGAGGTTGTGTGAAAAAATTATTTGATCAGCCATTTGATAAATCAGATTCTTTCTGGGTATTGAAAGTTTATTTCAATATTATGTATAGTGACGGAAATTTCATCGACGCCGCGGATCGTATATCTAGACGATGGGGTTTTAGCACTGATGGCGCTTATTGCCGATTTCCCGACATGAATAGTTTTGATTCAGATGAGCATTTTGAGGGGGTGGAATTTACATACGGACTTTCGCCAAACGAAAGTACTATTATCGTCAGTGATAAAGTTTGCTTCGAATTCTTGAAAAGGGCATGCGAAATCTATATCTCGCGGCATCCAGAATATTCGTTGAAAGTAACAGAGATAATTTCGAGGTTGCCAAAATAAGAAAATAATGTGTCAACCTCTGAGGTTCCCGGACGAGTTTGTCGCAGTCCTCCAGTGGGGCCCGTAAATAAGGTGTCAGACTACGTTTTCAGTCCGATGAGTACCTCGGAAAACGTAGTCTGACGCCTTATTAGTGGGCAAAGAGCTGCAGCCGTCGGCTACGAAGAGGCAATTCGGAAGGGTATTAGTAGTTATGATAGTACTTACGGCGGCGTCACTTTCCGAGCCTATTTAGAGAAAAGTGCCGTTGTACGGAATTTTCATCCTAAATAGGGAAGGGGTATGAGCGAATTGTTCGGTCAACCTTATGATCAGTCAGATAGACTTTGGGTTCTGAAGGCCTATTTTGATATTATGTATTCAGATGGAAACTTCATCGCGGCCGTGAAAAATATTTGCCGTAAATGGGGGTACAGTACTGATGGCGCGTATTGTAGATTCCCTGACTTGAATAGCTTTTTCCAGGAAGATCATTTTGAAGGAGTTGAATTTGCATATGGCATTCCTCCGGATGAAATCACTGTTTATGTTGATGAGAGAACTTGTTTAGACTTCGTGGGGGAGGCCTGTGAAATCTATATTTCAAGGCACCCTGAATCAAGGTTGGAAATTGCTAGATTACTTGAAGCAAAGTCGAAGTAATAAATAAGGGGTCAGACTACGTTTTCGGGCGAAGAGTAGCCTGGGCTGAAGTGGGAAGTGAGACTAATTTATCTGGCCTTGCTCTTCATCTCTTGATGCGAGTGCTAGGCTGCCACAGTTATGTTCTTTGATAGCTGTGCCATGGCTCCCAGGCTGCCCAGATTAATTGTTCCTCACTGCCCGCATCACGTTGTTCAGCGAGGTCACAGCCGTCAAGCGGTATTTGTGTCGGCGGATGATTACGGCGCGTACCTGGCTGATCTCAATGAGAAGAAAGTCGAACTAGGCGTGCAGTTGCACGCCTACTGACTGATGACGAATCACGTGCATCTTCTACTTACGCCTGGCGATGACGTGAGTGGGGTAGCTCGACTAATGAAAGAGGTCGTTAGGCGTGCGACTCGGCGCTTCAATGACCGGTCGAGGCGATCTGGCTCTCTGTGGGAATCTCGATATAAATCGAGCGTCGTCCAGACAGAAACCTACCTTTTGGCCTGTATGCGATATATAGAACTCAATCCCGTCAGGGCGGGGATGGTCGCGCGCTGCGAAGACTATCAGTGGTCCAGCTATCGGGCGAGGATGGGGTTATGTGATAGCTCTAGGCTTGATCTGCATCCAGTGTATTTGGCATTGGCCGTCGACGAGAGGCTGCGCCGCATGACATATCAAGATTATGTGCGGAGCCAGGAATCCGCGGATGAGTTGGCATTGATGCGCCGAGCGAGTAGAGAAGGCCATCCGACAGCGGATGATGAGTTCAAAGCAGCACTTGAACTGTCTCTGGGGCGACGGGTTGTACCCAAGGCTCATGGGCAGCCGTGAAAAACGTAGTCTGACACCCTATTTTGATGAGATTAACAATTCGAGCTGCGTTATTTTATTTTTCCACGCTGTTGATGTTTTATTCAACATTGGGTTTGGTTGCGGAATTTATAGCGATGCCTTTATTGGCTTGGATAGGTGGGGGTGGGGATTATAGTGTGGGCGGCTGGGAGAGAATTTATATATGGTTGAAACTTGTGCCGTTTGCTAGTGCGATAACTTTTCTGTGCACATGGCGATCCTATAGAAAGTCTATGGGTCGATAGCGTGTAACGAATAAGATACCGTCTTTCCCGCTAAGCGTTTAGCTGTAGTCGATTGGTTGTATCCAAGGCCCATGGGCGGCCACGAAAAGCGTAGTCTGACATCTTATCGCACCTTATTTGCTTTTTGGGAATGGGGTTGTCTCGATATTCGCCTTCAAGCATTTGGCCTTGGGCGGCAGGCGCCGCAAGTGGGGCTTTGGGGTCGGAAGCAACCAATAGTGTCGTCAATATCCTCCTGAATAATTGGGGAAGAAGGAAAATCGGTAGGTCATGTTTAAAATAATCAGTAAGAGATTTTTTGTGGCGCTTTTGCTTTTTGTGTTTTTAATTTTTGTGGCAGGCGTGATATTCGAATTTGTTGTTTTTCCTCTGCTCGGTGTGATATTGACTGATTCCAAATATATATTTCCTTCCATGGAGAGATTGGTGGGCTGGGAGAAGCTAATTTTGACTGTGAGTCCGATAGCCGCTCTTTTGTCCGCGATTCTAATGAGAGGTGGTAGGTAATTAATGAGATGCCAGACTGCGTTTTCAGCCCGGTGAGCGTCCCGAAAAACGTAGTCTGACACCTTATTTTTTGTGACTATCCTCACTACAAAAGATGGTGTTCCAATATTTTTGACTTCCAGGGATGAAATATATAAAGGACTTGTGATGATTGTGACGGTTGGAGGGTATTTAATTGATGCCAAGAACGGGCGCGTGCAATTCGCAGCTCTGATCAATCCAAGCGTAGAGGCCCTTAAGTCGCGTCTGGAAGAGTTTTCTAACAATCGGTCTGGAGCCTTGGTCGCGCGATTAGAGCCGCCAGCTGAGGTCGGACCTAGCAGGCTCCGCCTCTATGTGGATGGTTTCAAATATCTTTTAATGCTTGAGGAAAATGCGGAAGATGGAGAGGGCTTGGTTCGGACACTTACAACTTCTACGGAAAGGGGTTTAGTGCCCGTGCTCGGTGAGCCATATCCAATATCAGCCATAACATCTGATTTTTCCCTTGTCTCTCAATTGTTTATAGATTTTGTAATGCTTGGGGATATTTCCAGGGAAATCATGCGAGATTAAAAATAAGCCTGTTGAAAATAACGTGGAACAAGGTGTCAACCTGCGACCGCAATGCGGGTGATGAATTTAGTGTTGCACTCGAATTATCTCTAGACCGATCGGTTTTATCCACGGCCCGCAGGCGGTCTCGAAAAAGTGGTCTGATACTTTATCCCATATCCTACCCGCAAAGAGATGACACCAATCTACACGACAACTTTTAGCCCGGCTGAGGCCTTTGCATATTTGTCTTTTCTCGCGCTCGTTGCCTACGGATTGTTTGTCTATATTCCGGGGGTAAAACGCAAGACTGAAATTGAGTGTGGCGTTCGTTTGGGGGAGGTGCGCGTAGCGGCCAGTTTTGGCGATTCTTCGCTGCGTTGGGGAGGCGCTTTCTATAGAGTTACTCTCTACGATAAGTGTGTAATCGTCTGCTTTTTCTCAGCAACTGTGTATAGCTACAGACAAGTCAGGCTTCGCAAGCCTTACAAGAAAAATTCGCATCGACTCGACCTGGCTATAAAAAACACACCTGTTTCTTTTTATGGAAATAGCATCGATCTAGGGAAATTTGTGGATGTGCTAAGTGAGCGAAAAGAGCATGATGTTGAAGAATAAAATAAGGTGTCGGACTGCATTTTCATTCTGGTGAACTTCCTGGAAAACGTAGTCTGGCACCTTTATTTTCATGACAACAATGACGCTTTGCTGTGTCCCCAAAAAGGGGGGGCGTAATGGAAGAAATTACAACCTATAGAGAATTACGCGAGTATTTTTTGAGTCGCTATTATGGTTATTGCAGGACCAAGCTAAATCACAAAAGTCGATGGTCGGAGGGGGAGAGTGAGGTGGGTTATGCATATAGTGAATTCGATAATTCCTTTGACACTCCAGTGGAGAAGCTAATGCTTGAGGTGCTCTCTCTGATACTTGACGCTGGGCGCGCTAAGGAGAACATTCAGGAATACCACCGAAGCGCTATCAGAAAAATATTTGATGAAAACGAGCTTTCCGATATGCTGAAAAAAATTCCGGCGGAAGACGCGAGCGAGCTTAAAAGTGACTTGAGAATCCTGGGATTTATCTCCTGAAAATAAGGTGTCAAACTAAGTTCTCAGTCTGATGAGTGTCCTGGAAAATGTACTTTGACACCCTATATTCCAGAAGCAAGCGAACTTCTGAAAAATAGATATGCAAATTAGAATAAACAATGCTATTGATTTTTGCTATCGCCTTTTTATCAAGGAAGGCAATTTGTCGCCTGTCTTTAGATATCCAATCTTGGTAATTGGGCTGGCTTTTATTTTTCTCGATTTCGAGATTTGGGATACCGGTTGGGTGTATTGCGTGGGATTTGTTTTTGCGCTGATCGGTGGGTATTCTGCAAGGGCGGCACAGTTAGGTATTCGCCCTTTTGAGCGGACGCCCTATCCACGCGGATGGCTAAAGAGCAGAAGAATAGAGCAGCGAAATGGCGAGGATTAAAAAGAAAAATAGGATACCGTTTTGCCCATAAAAGGATTAGGTATCTGACCCTGAGGTGTCCCACGAATTTTCAGGGAAACCTATTTCAAATAAGGTGTCAGACTGCATTTTCATTCTGGCGAACGTCCCGGAAAACGTAGTCTGACGCCTTATTTTCATCGCCAAAAAAATATGATGTCTGACGCACTAGGTTTTTGGGTATCTACCGGCCTCGCTTGAAGCACCTCGCCATGACATATATACATTACGCTGTTGTTAATGAAATCTGCCCAATTTGCGGACAGGGGAGAATCCTTGTGGCGGCTGAGGAGGATGGCAAGAGGTCGTTTGTCATGTGTGAAGATTGTGAGTCCCAATGGGATGAACCTACCGAATCCTATAACGCGTCATCAGCTAGTCGAGATCGGCATACGTTCTCGCGCTATTTGAATTCCGACGAGTTGATAGGACATTTGTGGCAATCTCATGTCCTGAATGTCGGAAGGCTTTAACTCCAAAATAAGGTGTAGAACTACGTTTTCGGTAATGATGAATATTGCATCGAGAATTACCCAGATTAATTCCACATTTGAATCTTGTGATAGCTGTTTCGTCAGATTGATGATTTTTCCAGAAGGAAACCATCCTGAAGAAATCACCAGTATTTTAGGGCTTGCGCCGTCGAAGCTGAACGTGGCTGGTGAAAAGGTCGTGAATCATCGGGGGATGGCAAGGTACGTAAAGTACTCGGCATGGTTTTTATCATCGGAAGAATTCGTGGGTTCGAAAGACCTTCGTGATCATATAGACTGGTTGGTTGGAAAATTAAATCTATGTGCTGATGGATGGAAGGCAGTTCAAAATTTGAAAGGAGTAAAAATCACGCTGAAATGCGTGTGGCTGTCCAAACTCGGTCATTCGGGACCTGTTTTGTGGCCTGAACAAATGAAGTCGCTTGCAGATTTGAATTTGGAGTGCTCATTTGATATATATTTTCCGAATGAGTAGGAAGTGGGTAGGGCTACGTACTCGGACTATAGGCAGCGCCTCGAAGGCGTAGTTGACACCATATTTCTGGTCAGAGTATTTGGCGTTAAATTATTTTCTAGATGTGGTTCATAGTCTTCCAGGTTGATTGAATGAGACAGTCAGAGTGGTACAAGAACCGTATTCTGTGGCGCGCAGAAAAGCTCTGCTTGAAGAGCTATGCTTGGCAGCATTTTTCATCAACGAATGACAGCGCCGCTAAGAGTGTTGAAGAAGCCGCTGCCGATTTCGGCGCACCTCTCTTCATTTTTTGGGCGAGCGATGCGGTGTGGACCCTACTTACCGATCAGTTTTTGATTGGCAAGTTGGATAGTAGATTGTCATCAGTACATCTGGATAAGCTGCAAGATGTCTCGACCGTTCTGGATGAGGGTTTGGCCGCAAGTGAAGGCAAGCGAATGGCGGAAATCATCTGTGCAGGAGATCAGAAAAAATTCTGGGCGCCCGCGGGAAATGCACATTTTGCACTTAGGAACATTCTTAATATGTTCCCGATAAATACTCCGTAGCGGGCAACGCAAAAGTCGGGTGTGAGATTGTTTTTTTGATCCTAAGCTGAATAAAAAATGCCTACCAAGCTCTGTCGCGTGTTAATTCCAGATTCATTTGACAATGCCTTTCCACTTGTTGCGGATGTGTTGTCTGAACTGGGAGCAAGTTTGGTCAATCCGGCAACGGAAAAAATAACAAGCTGGAATGAGGAAGGTGGACCTGTCGAGCTTGACTGGCGAGGCTCGGTCAAGCAAACAGTGCGTCCGCAAGCTGGCCGCGTTCAATTTTGGCTAGCTTCTGATGACGATATATTTGTTAGCTGGACACTGAAAGAGCCGGGAGTGGAGTTTGATTTCTACTTGAATGGTGTACGCATCGAGACAGCAAAATGTCTAATCGCAAAATTTGTGGAAATCATCTTGACCCGATTCATGCACGCTTATCAGGATGAGACCGCATTGGCATTGCGGTTTGAATAGAAAATAAGGTTTCAGACTACGTCTTTGACGCTTTCTTCCTGAGTGTTGCATTGCGCCTGGCAATCCGTGCCGGCGGCCAACATCACCGGACAGCCATGCCTCTCTTGACAAGGCGCTCATCTCAGCAAGACTGGCATCTCTCGCACTGACTCATGAGAATCACACCCTCGAAGATAAATCTCAGACTTATCTGATTGAGCTACCCGCGCTCACGCGATAGATTGGCTGCTGGCCCTGGCGACCCAGCCGCAGCACTTAATATCCCTGCCCCTCCGCCGTTAGTACTCAGTAAGTACTAGAAACTTGCAGCCTGATAGCGATCGACCGCATGGCGGCTCGGTGATACAGCGGCTTGGGACGATGGGTCGGAATACTTGGATCGACGCCAAGATTTTCTTGTTTTCCAAACCTTGCCACCAAACAGGGCGAATTTCACCCATTCAAGATCGCCTTCATCGGATACCACCACGATCATGCAAGCCCTCAAATTGGCGGCCGCTGCCGCCTTATCGCTGCTGACCTCTGGCTGCGCTTTCATCATGGGTTCGCCGGCCAAGCCGTTGGCGACAAATCCCGCGCCCGACGAAGTACTCAGCCCGGTGCTGATCTACACGTCTGACTGCGATTTCCAGAAAGAGATCGACGACACCGGATGGATCGGCGCCAGCACCGCGCTGCCGGCGTTGTATGCGGCCGAGGCCGTGTGCAAGGCGCTGAACGACGAACTGCCGGGTGCCATGGATGCGGCAGGCATCAAGGCGACATTCAAGCTGCGCAAGCAGGACCCGAAGTCCGCCCGGCCGCAGGCACTGAAGGAAGATGCGGCGGCCATCGGGGCGAAGTACGTCGTGGCGCTGGGTGAGCCGGGTGGCTTTGGCGGCTATCAGCAGTACGGGCCGTCGGTCGGCATCAAGGTGCGTTTGTACGACGCCGAGTCGGGTGAATACCGTGGCTATGACGAAGACACCTACCCGATTTCACTGCGTGATTTTTCCAATCGAGGCCCGGCCGCAGATGGCCTGCGCATTGCGGCGGATATCGCCAACAAGCTGGTGCATACGATGCGCAAGCGTTGTACCGAGGCCTATCCGTACCAGTGCGGCAAGACCGGGCTATTCCGCCTGGCCGAACCGCGCGATGCCTATGGCAAGTGATTCCCCCCCATGTCCCAATGCCCTAATTGCCATACCCGGAATTCACAGACCGCGCTGCGTTGCACGGCCTGCGGCACGTCGCTGCATCAACAGCCCGACAGCGCCGACGCGGTGTCATACCGTCGCGCGGCGTTCTGGGTCGACGCGCGGATGTTCTCGGGTATTGGCGCGGTGGTTGGCCTTGGGCTAGGCTGGTTGCTGCGCTATGCCTTGATGTCGGAAATGCGGATCTATCTGGATCAGCGCGAGCGTTACCTGCTGATAGCCGCGTCGGTCATCGTGGGGGCCGTATGCGGTGTTTGCCTGGCCGCGAAGCGGGCCGGGGCGGATGCCGTACGCAAACCGCTCAAGCCGCCCAAGCGGCACGCTCCGCCGCCGCCGCTGTCCAACCCGTGGGAACGCGACCATTGAATGCACGGGTCGGATCTCAACAGATTCGGGCAGGTCTACGGTCGGCTGGCCGCAAGCACCGACCATGCTGCGTGTCGACCGCCAGCCCCCCGGCAGACGGTCAACGCGCATTTGCCATCAACGTCCCTTGACCGGCACCGGGCAGGGCGTTATCTGGTCGGCGGGCAGCGGGCGTGTAGAGACCGCCCCGTCCGCGGTCACCAGCTCCCGCACCGTGACGGTGCCACCGATGAAGTGGGTTTCGTAGTCTTTGCCGGGCTGCAACGTGACGCTGACCCGCTCGTCGAAGGTCGGTTGGGTGATGATGACAGAAGGTCGGTAATCGACGCCTCCACCTGAACGGCCGATCAGGATGGGCACGTTGGCGGGCACGGCGTATTCCGCAAAATACTTGTCATGAATTTCGGGCAAGGGCATGCCGAGGGTTCTGGCTTTTTCGCTGCCGACCCATGACGGCCCTGCCTTGAGCACGATCGTCCGATAAGCGGGCCCGCCTTCGACGCGGCCTTGGCAGTTCTGGTTGAACGCCACCGTGACGTAAGGCCCCCAGTAGACGCGCAAACGCGCATCGGCTGCGGGGTCATAGGACTTGATCTGCTTGAAGGCGGCTGACGAGCAGCCGGCCAAGAATAGGACGGATGCCGCCAGGGCAATGCGACCCCACGGCTTGATTGCCGCAGGAGCCTGTCCGCTGACCCGATTGCTACGACGATGAGATTGCATGCTGCTTCCGATGGATTGAAACGTCGTGTTCATGGGCGATCAAACCGGCCATTCCCCCAACCGATACGCCGAGTCCCAGAACATCCATTCCAGTTGCGCCGCGTGCGTGTAGGCACGATGCATATCCTCGCGCGTCTGCGCCGAGGCCTTGTCGGCCGCCTGGTCTACCGATGCGATCACCTTGCGCACCAAGGTATGGAATTCTTCGCCTGCGTAGGTGTCGATCCACGCGCTGTACGGATTGGGACGCGTGGCGCGCGCGTGGATGTCGCGGCCGATTTCGGCGTAGATCCAGAAGCACGGCAAGAGCGCGGCCAGGGCCACGGGGTAGGGCGCGCTCCAGGCGGTGGCGATGAGAAAGCTGGTGTAGTGGTGGCTGGCGGGCGACAGCGGGGTGGATGCAAAGGTCTGGGCGTCGATGCCGAATTGCTTCATGAAGCCTTCGTGCAGGCTGCGTTCGACCACCACGGCGTTCTTGGCGGCGTCGGCAAATTGCACGACGCCGTCGGCATGGTCGGCCTTGGCGGCGGCCACGGCCAGGGCGCGGCCGAAGGCCAGCAGGTAATGGGCGTCCTGGATCATGTAGTGGCGAAATGCCTGCTCGCTGAGCTGGCCGCTGGCCAGTTCCTGGTTGAACGGCATGGAGCGCGTTTTGTCGTACAGCGCGGCATTGCGCGCCCAGGCTTCAGAGCTGAAAGTCATGGCATTCCTCAAGGCAAAAACGGGCGACGCGCCAGGGTGCGCGCCGCCGTGACGGGCTCAAGGGTACCAAGACCTGGGGCCGGGCGCTGGCTGGCCGGCGTGATGCCAGGGCCGGCAGGCTCATGGCCCAGCCGACCGCCTTATTGCATGTACCACCCGTGGCTGACCACGAACGATTGGCCGGTGAACGCGGCGCTGGGGAAGGTGGACAGGAACAGCGCGGTCTGCGCCACGTCTTCGACGGTGGTGAAGACGCCGTCGACGGTGTCGCCCAGCATCACTTTCTTGACCACGTCTTCTTCGCTGATGCCCAGTTCCTTGGCTTGCTCGGGAATCTGCTTTTCGACGAGGGGTGTGCGCACGAAGCCGGGGCAGATGACGTGCGAGCGCACGTTGTGGGCCGCGCCTTCCTTGGCCAGCACGCGCGCCAGGCCCAGCAGGGCGTGCTTGGCGGCGACGTAGGCGGATTTGAGCGGCGACGCTTCGTGCGAATGCACCGAGCCCATGTAGATCACCACGCCGCCGCGGTTGTCCTTGTACATGTGCTTGAGCGCGGCCTTGGTGGTCAGGAAGGCGCCGTCCACGTGGATGGCCTGCATCTTCTTCCAGTCCGAGAATGCGAAGTTCTCGATGGGGTTCACGATCTGGATGCCGGCGTTCGAGATCAGGATGTCGATGCTGCCGTAGGCCGCTGCCACACGGTCGATGCCCTGGTTGACGGCGTCTTCGTTGGTGACGTCCATGGCCACGCCCATGGCCTTGCCGCCGGCCTGTTCGATTTCGCGGGCCACGGCGTCGGCGCCAGCCTGGTTCAGGTCGGCGATGGCGATGGCGGCGCCGGCGCGCGACAGCGTCAGCGCGATTTCCTTGCCGATGCCGCTGGCAGCGCCAGTGACGACCGCGACTTTTCCGTTCAGATTGCTCATGCTGGGAACCTCCGGGTAAGGATGCCGCGGGCCGGGTAGCGCCCGCGGATGCGTGGGGCATGTCTTGATGGTAGCGCTTGCGGATGAGAGCGGCCTGAACGCCCGGGCAGGGTAACTTTTTATGTCATTTGCTTCCGCCGGGCGGGCTGCGGCGGGCGTCGCATGTCAGGGCGGGCCGTGCAGCGTCCCAGGCGCTGTTACCAAGCGGGCCCGCGGGCCGAAATCGGTCATTGCCGGTTGGCGCCGGCTGCGCGAGAATCCGCCGGATTCAGGCCCGGCGACAGACCCAGGGGCCTTCATTTCTTACAGAGCGAAGACAAGCGTGTCATCAGTCATGAGTGGTCAGGTGGGTGTCGGGGCAGCGGGATCGAGGGCAGGGCGCGTGGCGCGCCGGCTGGCAGCCGGGGCCTGCCTGGGGTTGGCAGCGCTGTCGGCGCAGGCGGCCTACATCGTGGTGGACACGGGCCATACCCCCAGGCAACCGGGCGCGACGGGCGCCAGCGGCCGGGTCGAATATCAGTACAACCTGGACCTGAGCGGCGCAGTGGCCACGGATTTGAAGCTGCTGGGCGACCGCGTGACAAGGGTGTCGGCCGATGGCGCCGAGATCGCGCTGGGCCGGCGGGCGCTGACGGCGCCGGATGCGGACTTCTTCATTTCGATCCATCACGATTCGATGCAGCAGAAGTACATCGATGCGGGCCGCCAGCGGGAATTCGCGGGCTTTGCCATCTTTGTGTCGCAGCTCAATCCCAAGTACGAAGACAGCCTACGCTGCGCTCGCGCCATCGGCGAGGCGTTGGTGGCGGCCGGCGAGAAGCCGTCGCTGTACCACGCCGAACCGATCGCGGGCGAAAATCGCCCGCTGCTGGACCGCCGCCTGGGCGTGCATCGCTACGATGGCCTGGCGGTCCTGAAGACCGCGGCCATGCCGGCCGTGCTGGTTGAAGCCGGTGTGATCGTGAACCCCGACGAAGAGGCTCGCCTGGCCATGCCTGAGACCATCCAGCGCCTGGCCCAGGCCATCGCGGACGGTACGCACGCCTGCCAGAAACGCTAGCGGCGGGCGGCGCGGGGTGGCATTGCCCGGCGGGATGGATAAAATCCGCTGCAATAGGCGTTCCGTGGATAAGGACTGATGATGCTGAAAAAGACACTGACGGCAGTAGGGTTGAGCGTGGCGATGTCCCTGGCGGCCCTGTCGCCGGCCACGGCGCAGACGCCGGCGGGCGCGCCGCGGCAAGAAGAACCTGAGCGCTACGGGCCGTTCTTCTTCCTGCCCAGCCAGCCCAATCTGCTGATCTACGTGGGCGCGGTGGGCGCCAACGACATGCTGAACCTGAAGAAGGCGCTGCGCGAGCATCCGACCATCTCCACCCTCATCCTGCAGAACAACGGCGGCGGCCTGGTCCATATCGGGCTGGTGGTGGCCGAAGAGGTCTACGAACGCGGGCTGAACACCTACATTCCCAAAGACAGCTATTGTGCGTCGGCCTGCGCGTTCGTGTTCTTCGCCGGGCGTCAGCGCCTGGCCGAGGGCCGTCTGGGCGTGCATCAGATCACCGCGCCCGAAATGACCGGCGAGCAGGCGCAGTTCGGCGTGTCGGACATCGTGGCGACGCTGCCGAAGTACGGCGTGTCGGCCGACGTGCTGGGCATCATGTTCAGCACGCCGTCCAAAGAGATGTACTTTTTCTCGCCGCAGGAAATCATCAAGTACGGCATCAACCGCACGGGCAACGTGCAGACGGCCAGCAGCGCGCCGCAGCAGGCGGCCCCGCGCAGCGCACCCGTGCCGGCGCCTGCGCAGCAACCGGCTGCCGCGCCGTCGCAGGCCCAGGTGCCCGACGACGAACCGCGCCTGCCGCCGCGCAAGCCGGCTCAGTCCGCCCCTGCCCCGGCCCAGTCGGCGCCCGCGCCGGTGACCAATCCCCAGATGCCCAAGGAAACCGCGCCCGCCGCGATTTCCGACGAGCAAAAGGCGATCAATGCCGCCGCCCTGATGATCCAGGCGGGTAGCGGCACCAATGAAGAAGCCATGAACTT
Organism: Achromobacter sp. 1014246743; assembly: GCF_059760725.1. Classification (NCBI taxonomy): domain Bacteria; kingdom Pseudomonadati; phylum Pseudomonadota; class Betaproteobacteria; order Burkholderiales; family Alcaligenaceae; genus Achromobacter; species Achromobacter sp. 1014246743. Next base: position 43,257 of record NZ_JCBANA010000012.1, on the reverse strand, counting down.
CACGCGGGAGTTCTACGCCGATACGGTCGACTACTTCAAGAAGAAGCGCCCGAAGTCCGAGATCCTGGCCGACAAGCAGGCGTATTTCGCGCGCTGGCCGGTGCGCCGCTTCGTGGTGGACCAGAACTCGCTGAAGGCCAAGTGCCAGGACCAGATGTGCATGGTGGTCGGCCTGTATGACTACAAGGTATCCAGCCCGGAGCGCGGCAAGACCGCCACCGGGACGTCGAATTTCACTTACGTCCTTGACCTGCGCAACCGTTACCGCATCGTCATGGAAGACAGCGAAGTCATCAGCCGCTGACGCAGCGGCCGATGCCAAGGAGCATTGCAATGCGTTTGAAAATCCGCGCGACGCAGCTGTTGTGCGTCGTGGGCCTGGGGCTGATGTCCGCGCAGGCCATGGCCATCAATTGCCAGAAGGCCGGCACACCGGCCGAAAAATTGATCTGCTCTGACCGCAAGGCCGTGGCGGCGGATGCCGAGCTGAACCGGGCCTACGCGGCGCTGTTGAAGCAGGCGCCCGACGACGAGATCCGCACGGCGATCAAGGATGGCCAGCGGCAATGGGTGAACGCGCGTGACCGTGCGCTGGAACGGCTGGCCGACAACCCGGATTCGCTGCAGGATGATGACGCCACGCCGGGCAGCATCGCGGCCAAGCTGATCGCGGCTCGCACGGCAGACCTGAAGGCGCATCCGAAAAACAGCGCCACGCCCGCCATGATCGGTGCGGCGCTGCGCCAGCGGGAATTCCGCAAGCAGTTCACGGGCGGGCCGTTCTCGGGCTATGACGTGTCTTGCGACGTGTTGCCGCCGTATGAGGTCTACGGCTGCTTTGCAAGCCGCCATTACCAGAACAACGACCGTCTCTGCAGCGTGGACGACTACTGGGCCACGGGATCTGTTTACGTGCAGCGTTATGTGGCCAGGCTGGTGGACAACAAGCCGGTGCCGGTGGCCTCGTGCTCGTTCAATGGCAATGACGCCAACTGCCCGGGCAGCATCGCGGACGATGCGCACTGGAACACCGGCCCCGACGTACGCAAGATCGATTACCCCAAGTCGCCCCTGCCCAAGCTGGCCGTGGATATCGACGACAGCGACGACTACACGTGGCTGCAGGCCTGCCTGACGGACAAGACGTTCCCCCTGTCGAACCCGACATCCGCCGGCAAGTAGCGCGGCGTCAGGCCTTGGCGCGCCGCCTGGTTGTGGGCGGTATGGGGGCGCAGTACCGCCCGATCAGGCGGGCGTGTCCGCCACCAGCTTGCCGCTGGCGCGCAGCAGCAGGAAGCCCACCACGGCCGAGGCCACGGACCCGGTCAGCACGCCGATCTTGGTGGCATCGATGGCGGCCGGGTCGGTAAAGGCCAGCGCGCCGATGAACAGGCTCATCGTGAAGCCGATGCCGCACAGCAAGGCCACGCCGTACAGCTGCGTGAAGCTGGCATGGCGCGGCAGGCTGGCCATGCCGGACTTGATGGCCAGCCAGGCAAAGCCGAAGACGCCCAATTGCTTGCCCAGGAACAGGCCCAGCGCCACGCCCAGCGGCACGGGCTGCGCCAGGCTGGACAGGCCCATGCCGGCGAACGACACGCCGGCGTTGGCAAAACCGAACAGCGGCACGATCAGCAGGGCCACGGGCTTGTGCAGCGCGTGTTCCAGCGCATGCAGCGGCGAATGGGCCCCGGCGTGCCCCTGATTCTGCGGACGCAGCGGGATGCTCAGCGCCAGCGCCACGCCGGCCAGCGTGGCGTGCACGCCGGACTTCAGCACGAAAAACCACAGCACCGCGCCGATGAGCAGGTAGGGCGTCAGGCGCAGCACGCCGGCCCGGTTCAGGCAGAACAGGCAGGCCAGCAGGGCACCGGCCATGGCCAGCGCGAACAGGTTCAGCTCAGACGTGTAGAACAGCGCAATGATGACGATGGCGCCCAGGTCGTCCAGGATGGCCAGGGCGGTCAGGAAGATCTTGAGCGACGTGGGCACGCGGCTGCCCAGCAGCGCCAGGATGCCCAGCGCAAAGGCGATGTCGGTGGCGGCGGGAATGGCCCAGCCGCGCAGGGTGTCGGGGCTGCCCAGGTTGATCAGCACGTAGATCAGGGCGGGCATCGCCATGCCGCCCAGCGCCGCGATGCCGGGCAGCACGATGCGGGACACGCCGCGCAACTGGCCGTCGAGCACTTCGCGTTTGATTTCCAGGCCGACCAGCAGGAAGAACACGGCCATCAGGCCGTCGTTGATCCAGTGCAGCACGGATTCCTTGAGGTTGACGGGGCCGGCTTGGAAGCCCAGCTTGGTGCCCAGGACGTCGAAGTAGTGCGGCGCCAGCGGGCCGTTGGCGATGACCAGGGCGGCCGCGGCCGCCAGCATCAGCACATAGCCGCCAAGGGCTTCGGAGCGAAGAAACGCCTGCAGAAATGAAACGGGCCGGGACGACGATTGGGGGGCCTGCAGGGTCACTGGAGCATCCTTTATTGCCTTTGAAGCGATTCAATTCAAGAAGCTGAATTTTACCTTAAAGGTGGTGGCTGGCCGTCAAAAATCGGGAATTTCGGTGAACGTCATGCCAACTATCGGAAATTTCTACAGGGCTGCGAAATCGGCGACTCAATGCCACAACAGCGCGTTCATGGCTTCGACCAGCCGGTTGCGGTAGCGCGGCAGCAGCGCCTGCACGCGGGCCTGGCGTTCGGCCCATTCGGCGGGTTCGCTGCCCTGGATGATGCGAGGGGGCGCCCAGATCGGATCGGGAAAATGGCGGTCGCCGCGCCAGCGCGGAATGACGTGCCAGTGCAGGTGCGGCACCATGTTGCCCAGCGACGCCAGGTTGATCTTGTCGGGCGACAGGATTGACTGCTGCGCTTCTTCCACGACGTACACGGCCCGCATCAGCAGCTCGCGGCCGTGGGTGGACAGGCTGGTCATTTCGGGCAGGTGGGCGTTCCAGATGACGCGGGTGAAGCCGGGGTAATCCGGGTCGTCGACTTCGATCAGGCGCAGGTGCGGCCCCCGCCACAGCAGCGTGCCGCCGTCTTCCTGGCAGAGCGGACAGTTGGGGTCGCGCGCGCTCACGGCAGCACCTTGCGGTATTGGATGAAGCCGGAACGGTCGGCGATGCGGTCGTACAGCTGCATCGCGGTGGCGTTGGTTTCGTGGGTCAGCCAGTACACGCGGGCGCAGTTGGCGGCCGCGGCCTGGGCATAGACGTGTTCGATCAGTTTGCGGCCGGCGCCGGTGCCGCGGGTGTCCGGGTCGACGTACAGGTCTTGCAGGTAGCAGTAGTCGCCGGCGGTCCAGGTGGACCGGTGGAAGATCCAGTGCACCATGCCGACCGCCTTGCCGCTGTCGTAGGCCAGGGCGGCGTGCATGGGTTCGGCGGGGTCCAGGAAGCGCGCCCAGGTGTTGCGCGTGACGGCATCGGCGATGTCGACGCGGTAGAAGTCCTGGTAGCCCTTCCAGAGGGGCAGCCAGACGTCGAAGTCGGCGGGGACCACGGGGCGGATGTCGGCGGAACTCATGGGGGCGGGTCCTTTTGCGGATCAGAGTTGGCTTTCGAGGGTTTCGACGATGTGCCGCAGCACTTGAAGGCGAGCGTAGCGCTTGTCGTTGGCCGACACCAGATGCCAAGGGGCGTGCTGGACGTCGGTGCGGGCCAGCATTTCGTTGGTGGCTGCGGCGTATTCCTTCCACTTGTCGCGGTTGCGCCAGTCGTCGGGGGTGATCTTGAAATTCTTGAAGGGCGATTTCTCGCGGTCCTTGAAACGTTCAAGCTGCACGTCGGCGGTCACTGCCAGCCAGAACTTCAGCACCAGCGCGCCGCTGCCGGCCAACTGCGCTTCGAAGTCGTTGATCTCGGCGTAGGCGCGGCGCCATTGCGACGGCGGCGTGAGTTTTTCGACCCGCTCGACCAGCACCCGGCCGTACCACGAGCGGTCGAAGATGGCGATGCGGCCCCGGCGCGGCACGTGGCGCCAGAAGCGCCAAAGGTAGGGGCGCGCCATTTCATAGCTGTTGGGCGCGGCGATGGGGGTGATGTCGAACTGGCGGGCGTCCAGCGCGTGGGTGATGCGGCGGATGGCGCCGCCCTTGCCGGCGGCGTCCTGGCCTTCGAAGACCAGCACCAGCGAACGATCCAGGAATTTCTTCGAGCGGGCGGCGCGCGCCAGCCGGCCTTGCAGCAGGCCGAGCTCGGATTCGTAGTCGTCGCGGTCGACCTTGGCGTCGTAATCCAGCTGGCCCAGGCGGTCCAGGATGCGGGCCGGGCCGGTGTGCGCCACGAACGACGCGGGAATACGCGGCACCGCGTGCTGGCGCATGGCGGCCAGCACGGCCTCGGCCGTGCGCGCGGCGCGCATGTTCTCGTCGGCGCTGGGAATGACGACCCAGGGCGCGTGGCCGCTGTCGGTGTGGTTGATGACGACCTGGCCGCTATTGCGGATGCGGTCGTATTTCTTGTGGACTTTCAGGTCCACCGGGCTGACCTGCCACGATGTTTCGGGGCTGGCCAGGAGGCGCTGCGCGCGAGCCTGCTGGGCTTCGGACGACAGGTGGAACCACAGCTTGATGATCTGCACGCCTTCGGCGGCCAGCATGGCTTCGAAGCGGCGGATGGCCACCGATTGCGCTTCGATGCTGTCCTGGTTGGGCTTCTTGCGCGCGGCTTCGCGGATCAGCGGCGTGTACCACGAGCCGAATACGATGCCGGTGCTGCCCTTGGGCGGCAGGTCTTTCCAGTAGCGCCACATGGGCGGACGCTCAAGCTCCTCGCCTTCGGGCGCGCCGTAGGCCAGCGTCTTGATGTGACGCGGGTCCATCCATTCGTTGAGCAGGTTGACCGTGGCGCCCTTGCCGGCGCCGTCGATGCCGGCCACCACCACCAGCAGGGTCTTCTCGGCCTTCTGCAAGCGCTGGTATTGCGCATTCAACAGCGCCACGCGCAGCCGCGCCTCGAGTGGCTTGAAGTCTTCTTTCGACAGGGTGGGGTCGGCTTCGGCTTCGGCGAACATAGGGGATCCGTCAGGTCGGCAATCGTGCGATCGGGCGATCTTGCGGGATAACCCGGCAGCGCGCAAGTGCGCCGCCGACGCGCGCGGCCTACAGCGTGTCCAGGGGAATCTTGAGGTAGCGCACGCCGTTGTCTTCGGGCGGGGGCAGGTGGCCGGCGCGGATGTTGACCTGGATGGCGGGCAGGATCAGCGTGGGCATGGACAGGGTGGCGTCGCGCCGCGTGCGCATGGCCACGAAGTCGTCTTCGGCCACGCCATCGTGCACGTGGATGTTGGCGCGGCGCTGCTCGGCCACGGTGGTCTGCCAGGCGGCCTCGCGCCCGGCGGGCGGGTAGTCGTGGCACATGTACAGGCGGGTGTCGCTGGGCAGGCCCAGAAGACGCTGGATGGACTGGTACAGCTGATGGGCGTTGCCCCCGGGAAAGTCGCAGCGCGCGGTGCCTACGTCGGGCATGAACAGCGTGTCGCCCACGAACACCGCGTCGCCGATGCGGTAGGCCATGTCGGCCGGCGTGTGGCCGGGCACGTGCAGGGCGGTGGCCGTCAGCGCGCCGATGCGGAAGGTTTCGCCATCCGTGAACAGATGGCCGAACTGCGATCCATCCAGCGGGAACTGCGGTTCCAGGTTGAAGATCTGCTTGAACACGCCCTGCACCGTGCGGATGCTCTGGCCGATGGCGATGACGCCGCCCAGCTGGCGCTGCAGGTAGGGCGCGGCCGACAGGTGATCGGCGTGGGCGTGGGTCTCCAGCAGCCATTCGGTTTTCAGGCCGTGCTCGCGCACGTAGGCCACGACCCGGTCGGCGCTGGCGGTGCTGCTGCGGCCGGACTTGGGGTCGTAGTCCAGCACCGAATCGATGACGGCGCAGGCGCCGCCCGGCGCGGCCTCATGGACCACGTAGGTGACGGTGGCCGTGGTGGGGTCGAAGAAGGCTTGGATCTGGGGATTCATGGGCAAGGCGCCTTGGCCGCGCGGCGGCCGTCAACATCCATCAATATATATTTTTCAATAATATTGTTGGATAGTTTATACGTCAATATAATGATCAAATCCTGTTTCGCCGATTGATCGCCATCAAATGAATGCCCCCCTGACCGAATGCGAAGTCGCCGTGCTGCGCGAATCCGCCTCCCAGGCCTGCGCGCTGCTCAAGGCGCTGGCCAACGAAGACCGGCTGCTGCTCCTGTGCCAACTGGTGCAGGGGGAGCGCAACGTGGGCGAGCTGGAATCCCTGACCGGCATCCGCCAGCCGACCCTGTCGCAGCAATTGGGCGTGCTGCGTGACGAAGGCCTGGTGGCCACGCGCCGTGATGGCAAGTACGTCTATTACCAGATGGCCAGCTTCGAAGTCAGCCAGGTCATGAAAACCCTTTCCAACCTGTACTGCGGGCGCGCGATGGCGTCGCTGAAATGATGGTCGACTGGGCCGCTTTCACTCCCTGGACGGCTGCATTGGGCGGTCTGTTGATCGGCGCTGCCGCCGTGGGGTTGATGCTGGGAGCCGGCCGCATTGCCGGCATCAGCGGCATCCTGGGCGGCGTGCTTCCTCCCGGGCGGGATAGCGCCTGGCGCCTGGCGTTCCTGCTGGGGCTGGGCGTGTCGCCGTGGCTCTATCGCCTGGCTGCGAACCTGCCTGCCATCAGCGTCGAGGCCGGCACCGGCCGTTTGATCGTCGCGGGCCTGCTCGTGGGCCTGGGCACCCGATACGCGTCGGGCTGCACCAGCGGCCACGGCGTGTGCGGTCTGTCGCGAGGTTCGCCCCGCTCGTTCGTGGCCACCGCGCTCTTCATGGGCGCCGGGTTCGTCACGGTATATGTGGTGCGCCACGTGATCGGAGCCTGACATGCCTGCACTGTTCGCCTTCGCTGCCGGCCTGGTCTTCGGGCTGGGCCTGGTCATCTCCGGCATGGCCAACCCGGCCAAGGTGCTGGGCTTTCTCGACCTGGGCGGGCTGTGGGACCCCTCGCTGGCGTTCGTCATGGGCGGCGCCGTGGCGGTGGCCGCACCGGGCCTGGCCTGGCTGCGCCGCCGCCGTGCCAGCCTGTCCGGCGAACCGCTGCATTGGCCCACCGCGACGCGCATCGACCTGCGGCTGGCGGCGGGCAGCCTGGCGTTCGGCGCGGGGTGGGGGATGGCGGGCTTTTGTCCCGGGCCCGCGCTGGTGGCGGCCGCCGCGGGCGTGCACGAAGCCCTGGTTTTCGTTGCCGCCATGGTCGTCGGCATGGGGCTGTTTTCGGCCATTGAGTATTTCAAGCGCCGGCCCTGAGGGGGCGGCGCCGACTACAGGGAGACAAGCATGCAGACAGCCGCAAAGGCGCAGCGCGATTTCGATGTGGTGGTGGTGGGCGGCGGGTCGGCGGGCATCGGCGTCACCGCCAGCCTGCTGCGCCGCCGGCCCGATCTGCGCATTGCCGTCATCGAGCCCAGCGACAAGCACTACTACCAGCCCGCCTGGACGCTGGTGGGGGGCGGCGCGTTCGACATCGCCAAGACCGTGCGTCCGACACGCGCAGTGATGCCGGGCCGGGCCACCTGGCTGCAGGCGGCCGCCGCCGGCTTCGAACCCGAGGCCAACCAGGTCCGGCTGGCCGACGGCAGCGCCGTCAGCTACCAGCAACTGATCGTCTGCCCGGGCTTGCGGCTGGCGTGGGACAAGGTCGACGGCCTGACGGACACGCTGGGCAAGCACAACGTCACCTCCAACTACCGCTTCGACCTGGCGCCCTACACCTGGGAATTGGTGCGCGGCCTGAAGGGCGGCACGGCGCTGTTCACGCAGCCGGCCATGCCCATCAAATGCGCCGGCGCGCCGCAAAAGGCCATGTACCTGGCGTGCGACCACTGGCGCCGCTCCGGCGTGCTGGACCGCATCCAGGTGGAATTCGACCTGGCCGGCGCCGTGCTGTTCGGCGTGCCCACCTTCGTGCCGCCGCTGATGCGCTACGTCGACAGCTACGGCATTTCGCTGGCGTTCAATTCGGCGCTGGTCGCCGTCGACGGCCCGGCTCGCAAGGCCTGGTTCGACGTCAAGGACGCCGAGGGTGCCGTGACCCGGGTCGAGAAAACGTTCGACATGCTGCACGCGGTGCCGCCCCAGGTGCCGCACGATTTCCTGCGCCAGAGCCCGCTGGCGGACGCCGCCGGCTGGTGCGAGCTCGACCCGGCCACGTTGCGCCACGTGCGCTTCGGCAACGTCTTCGGCCTGGGCGACGCCATCAGCACCACCAACGCCAAGACGGCCGCGGCGGCGCGCAAGCAGATCGTCACGGTGGCCGAGAACCTGCTGGCGGTGCGGGAGGGCCATGCGCTGCCGGTTGCTTACGACGGCTATGGCTCCTGCCCGCTGACGGTCGAGCGCGGTCGCATCGTGCTGGCCGAATTCGGCTACGGCGGCAAGCTGCTGCCTACGTTCCCGCTGGATCCGACCGTGCCGCGCAAGAGCGCCTGGTTCCTGAAGGCCACGATGCTGCCCTGGATCTACTGGAACGGCATGCTCAAGGGTCGTGAGTGGCTGGCCCGCCCGTTGGGTAACTGAGCGGGGCAGCATGAGTTATTCAGTGACGCTCATCAGCCTGGGGCTGGGCGGTGGCGTGGGCCTGATCCTGGGCCTGACGGGGGCGGGCGGGGCCATCATGGCGGTGCCGCTGCTGGTGTTCGGGCTGCACCTGAACGTGTCGCAGGCCGCACCGATCGCGCTGCTTGCCGTGGGCTTGTCGGCCGCGCTGGGGGCGGCGCTGGGGTTGCGCGCCGGCAAGGTGCGCTACCGCGCCGCCGGCTTCATCGCGGCGACCGGCATCGTCGTGTCGCCGCTGGGCCTGTGGGCCGCCCGGCGGCTGCCCAATGCGCCGCTGGCCATCATCTTTGCCGGCGTGCTGGGCATGGTGGCCTGGCGCATGTGGCGCCAGGGTTCCGGATCGGCCGCCACCACGGCAGCGCCGCCGCGCACGCCGCCCTGCCTGCTCAATTCGGACACCGGCCGCCTGCGCTGGACCGCGCCCTGTGCCCGCGCGTTGGCCGGCACGGGCGTCATCGCCGGATTCCTGTCGGGGTTGCTGGGCGTGGGCGGGGGCTTTGTCATCGTGCCCGCGCTGCGCCGCGCGACCGACCTGCCGATGCAGGCCATCGTCGGCACGTCATTGGCCGTGATCGCGCTCGTGTCGGCCAGCGGCGTGGTAGCCGCGGCCGCGGGCGGCCATCTGGACTGGGCCATCGCGTTGCCGTTCACGCTGGCTGCGGTGGCGGGCATGCTGGCCGGCCGTGCGGTGGCGGATCGTTTCGCGCCGCGGCGATTGCAGCAAAGCTTCGCGCTGTTCGCGGCGCTGGTGGCCGCGGCAATGCTGGTCAAGGCATTGATGGCGCTGGCCCGCTAGGCGTGCCAGCGCGCCAGGCGCCGGCAAGCCTGCCTTACTCGTAGGTGCGGATGTCGTCGATGACCTTGCCGTCGTTCGGCAGGGCGCCGGCTTCTGCCCATTCCACGTCGCCGCGCAGCTTGGTGACGTCGCGCATGGATTCCGCGATGCGGGCGCTCAGCTCTTCACCACGCACCCGCGATTCCACTTTCAGCACCATGCGGTCCGAGCCGGTGGTGCCGCTGATGACCAGCCTGGCCCGCAGGATCTCGGGATGGCGCCGCACCACGTCGGCCACCTGCGACGGATGCACGAACATGCCGCGCACCTTGGTGGTCTGGTCCGCGCGGCCCATCCAGCCCTTGATGCGCGTGTTGGTGCGGCCGCAGGGCGAGATGCCGGGCATCACAGCCGACAGGTCGCCGGTGCCGAACCGCACCAGCGGATAGTCGGGGTTGAGCGTGGTGACCACCACTTCGCCGACCTCGCCGTCGGGCACCGGTTCGCCGGTGCCGGGGCGCACGATCTCGACGATGATGTCTTCGCCCAGCACCAGGCCCTGGCGGGCGGGCGTTTCGAACGCGATCATGCCCAGATCGGCGCTGCCGTAGGCCTGGTAGCCTTCGATGCCGCGTGCGGCCAGCCAATCGCGCAGCGATGGCGGAAAGGCCTCGCCCGACACCAGCGCGCGGCGCAGCGAATCAAGCTTCACGCCCAGTTCGTCGGCCTTTTCCAGGATGATCTTCAGGAAGCTGGGTGTGCCGGTGTAGCCGCTGGGTGCGAGGTCCTGGATGGCGCGCACCTGCTGTTCGGTCTGGCCGGTGCCGCCGGGAAACACGGTGCAGCCCACGGCATGCGCCGCGGTCTCCATCATGGAGCCAGCCGGCGTGAAGTGATAGGAAAAGCAGTTGTACGCCAGTTCACCCGCACGGAAGCCGGCCGCGTACAGGGCGCGGGCAAAGCGCCAGTAGTCGGCGCGGGCGCTTTCCGGCTCATAGATCGGGCCGGGCGAGGCGAACACGCGCATCGCTTCGCCCCAGCCGATGGCCGAGAAGCCGCCAAAGGTCTTTTCGGGGCCGGCGGGGCGCGCGGCGTCGTCGCGGCTGTGCTGCTGGCGTTCCAGCAGCTCGTGCTTGCGCAGCACGGGCAGGCGCGCGAGCGCGGCGCGAGACGTGACCGTGGCGGGATCGATGCCGCGCAGCTGCTCGGCAATGGCCGGTGCGCGGGCAATGGCCCGCGCGATGGCGCCGGGCAAGGCTGCCATCAGCTCGCGCTCGCGTTGCTCGGGCGCTCGGGTTTCCAGAACATCGAAAAACTCGGACATGGGATCGCACCCTCTCGTGTGCCGTACTGCGGTGTCGTTGCCGGCGGCAGGCCGGACCGCGCCGGCATGCCGCTCCAGGGATCAGGCCAGCCAGCGTTTGCGGCGGCGGTAGAACTTGTTGTCGCGGAAACTCTTGCGTTCGCCGCTGGAAATACCCAGGTAGAACTCTTTGACGTCCTCGTTCTGGGCCAGGTCCTGCGCCGCGCCGTCCATCATCACGCGCCCGTTTTCCAGGATGTAGCCGTAGTCGGCATAGCGCAGCGCGATGTTGGTGTTCTGTTCGGCCAGCAGGAAGCTGACGCCTTCGCGCTGGTTCAGGTCGCGCACGATCTCGAAGATCTCTTCGACGATCTGCGGCGCCAGGCCCATCGATGGCTCGTCCAGCAGGATCATGTTGGGGTTGGCCATCAGCGCGCGGCCGATGGCGGTCATCTGTTGCTCGCCGCCCGACGTATAGCCGGCCTGGCTGGCGCGGCGTTGTTTCAGGCGGGGGAAATACTGGTACACGCGGTCCAGCGCGGCGTTCGTGTCGCCCCGGCTGATGTTGCGGGTGTAGGCGCCGGTCAGCAGGTTCTCTTCGATGGTCAGGTGGGCAAAGCAGTGCCGGCCCTCCATCACCTGCACGACGCCGCGCTTGACCAGTTCGGCCGGCGACAGCTTTTCGATGCGCTGGTCGCGGTACTGGATATGGCCCTTGGTGACGTCGCCGCGTTCGCCCTTGAGCAGGTTCGAGATCGCGCGCAGCGTGGTGGTCTTGCCGGCGCCGTTGGCGCCCAGCAGGGCCACGATCTTGCCTTCCGGCACCTGCAGGGAAACGCCCTTGAGCACCAGGATGACGTGGTTGTAGATCACCTCGATGCCGTTCACATCGAGCAGCACCTTGGGGGCGCCGGCGGTAGTAGCGGTTGTGGTTGCTGCGGTCATGGCGTTTCCTGCGGCTTGGTGGCGGCCGACGCGGATGCGCCGGCCGCCGGTTCACATCAGTTCTCGCAAGTGCGGGGCGTGATGTTCTTTTCCTTGGCATACTTCGCCGCGGCTTCCTTGACCATCGGGTCCAGCAGGGTCTTGTCGGCCTGGTACCAGTCCGAGGCGACCTTGAACTTCGCGCCGTCCCACTGCACGATGCGGGCCCAGTCGTCACCCTTGTGGTTGCTGCAAGAGGTCTTGACCGGACGCATGATCTGGCCAAAGCCCAGCTGGTTCAGGCGGTCCTGGGTGATGTTCAGGTTCTCGAAGCCCCAGCGCACCTGCTCGGGCGTCAGCGCCTTGCCCTTGCCGTACTTCTCCTGCGCGGTGCGGATCGCTTCGACCTGCAGCATCGAAATCATCATGCCGCGGGTATGGGCGATGGTGCCCAGCGTGGTCTTGCCCGATTTGTCCGAACCCTGGCCCTTGTCGTAGACGTACTTCTTCAAGTCGTCGTAGACCTTGTCGTGCTCGGCGCCGCTGTTGTGCACGGTGATGGCGTTGTAGCCCTTGGCGACGTCGCCCAGGTCTTTCACGTCACCTTCCGAGCCGGCCCACCAGATGGCGTACATCTTGTCGCGCGGATAGCCGCTGGCCTGGGCTTCGCGGATGGCGGTCGGGGTCATGATGCCCGCGCTCCACAGCAGCACATAGGCCGGACGGGCCTGGCGGATCTGCAGCCAGGTGGACTTCTGTTCCACGCCCGGCGCGGTCACCGGATACAGCAGCAGCTCGAAGCCTTCCTTGGCGGCGCGCTTCTGCAGCAGCGGGATCGGTTCCTTGCCGTAGGGCGAGTCGTGGTAGACCAGGGCGATCTTCTTGCCCTTGAGCTTGTCCATGCCGCCTTCTTTCTTGGCGATGTCCTGGATCATCACGTCGGCCGCGGTCCAGTACGTGCCCAGGAGCGGGAAGTTCCACTCGAACACGCTGCCGTCCACCGATTGCGACAGGCCGTAGCCCATCGTTTCGACGGGCACCTTGTCGACCATGGCCTTGTCGCTGACCGCGAAGGTGATGCCGGTGGACTGGGTGTCAAAGCCCGATGCGCCGGTGCCCTTGCCCTTCAGGCGTTCATAGCATTCCACGCCACGGTCGGTGGCGTAGGCGGTTTCGCATTCCTCGTAGGTGATCTTGACGCCGTTGACGCCGCCGTCGCGCTCGTTGACCAGCTTCAGGTAATCCAGCTTGCCGTCGGCCCAGGGAATGCCCAGGGGGGCGAAGGACCCGGTGCGGTACACCAGCAACGGAACGAACTGCTCTTCCGCCGCCATCGCCGGCGTGGCCACCGCGGTCACGGCGCCGGCTGCGGCCACTAAGGCTGCCGCCAACTTCAGGTTAAGACGCTTCATCTCCATTTACCTCCTGCGTGGTGTTTGGGTCAATAAACCCTCGGACACCGGGGTTGGCCCGGTCTGGAGCCGGGTATTCAGGATGCGGGCCGCGGCGCTTTTGCCGCCACGGCCCGCAGAAATCAGTGCGAAATCAGTGTGGGAAGGGCCAGATGCGCAGCTTCTCTTTGCCGATGCTCCACAAGCGGGCCAGCCCATGCGGCTCGGCGATCAGGAAGAACACGATCAGCGCGCCGAAGACCATGTGTTCGATGTGCGCGGCGGTGTCCACCGATAGCGTCAGGCCCAGCATGTGCGGCACGTTGGTCAGCGCCACCGGCACCAGCACGATGAAGGCCGCGCCGAAGAAGCTGCCGATGATCGAGCCCAGGCCGCCGATGATGACCATGAAGAGCAACTGGAAGGAACGGGTCAGGTCGAACGCCAGGGGTTCCCACGAGCCCAGGTGGATGTAGCCCCACAGCGCGCCGGCCACGCCCACGATGAACGAGCTGACCGCAAACGCGGTGAGCTTGGCGTACATGGGGCGGATGCCGATGACGGAGGCCGCCACGTCCATGTCGCGGATGGCCATCCACTGGCGGCCGATGGCGCCGCGCACCAGGTTCTTGGCGAGCAGGCTGAAGATCACCACCAGGATCAGCACGAACAGGTACTTTTCCAGGGCGCTCTGCACCGGCAGGCCGAAGGCGGTCAGGGGCGGCACCGACACGTTGCCCGACGACGAATAGTTGGTGAAGAACGGAATCCGCAGGAACGCCCAGTCAACGAAGAACTGCGCCGCCAGCGTGGCCACCGCCAGGTACAGGCCGCGGATACGCAGGCTGGGAATGCCGAAGATGACGCCCACCAGCGTGGCAAAGCAGCCGCCCAGCAGGATCTGGATGATCAGCGGCATGCCCGGAAAGCGCACGCCGAAGTTCCAGGCCGCATAGGCCCCCACCGCCATGAAGGCGCCGGTGCCCAGCGAGATCTGCCCGCAATAGCCCACCAGGATGTTCAGCCCCACCGCGGCCAGCGACAGGATCAGGAACGGAATCAGGATGGCGCGCAGCAGGTAATCGCTGGACAGCGCCGGGATGGCGATGAACGCCACCGCCAGCAACAGCCAGATGAAGATGCGGTCCTGGCGGATCGGGAAGATCTGCTGGTCAGCGCGATAGCTGGTCTTGAATTGGCCGTTTTCGCGATAGAACATGTTTTTATCCTAGAAGGCCGGGTTCAGACGCGGTCGATGATCTTCTCGCCGAACAGCCCTTGCGGACGGAACAGCAGGAACACCAGCGCCAGCACATAGGCGAACCAGATTTCGATGCCGCCACCCACCAGCGACCCCAGATACACCTCGGACAGCTTTTCGCCCACGCCGATGATCAGGCCGCCCAGGATGGCGCCCGGCACGGACGTCAGGCCGCCCAGGATCACCACCGGCAGCGCCCGCAGCGCCGCGGTCGACAGCGTGAACTGCACCCCGAACTTCGACCCCCAGATGATGCCGGCCACCAGCGCGACCAGGCCGGCCACGCACCAGACGATGACCCAGATGCGGTTCAGCGGAATGCCGATGGACTGCGCGGCCTGGTGGTCGTCCGCCACGGCGCGCAGCGCGCGGCCGGTGGAGGTGAACTGGAAGAACAGCGCCAGCACCGCGACCAGCAGCGCCGCGATGACCGCGGCGGTCAGGTCTTCCAGGTTGATCAGCAACCCGCCTTCGAACACCGAGTCCAGGATCATCCACGGGTCTTTCGGCATGCCCACGTTGATGGAATACACCGAGCTGCCGAACGAGATCTGGCCCAGGCCGTCCAGGAAGTAACTGATGCCCAGCGTGGCCATCAGCAGTGTGGTGGCTTCCTGGTTGACCAGATGGCGCAGCACGAAGCGTTCGATCGCCACTGCCAAGAGGAACATCAGGATCGCGCTGACGATGAACGCCAGCACGTTGGCCAGGATCATGTTGTCAAAGCCGAACCAGCGCGGTATCCATTCCGAAAAACGCGCCATGGACAGGGCGGCCACCAGCACCATGGCGCCCTGCGCGAAGTTGAAGACGCCTGATGCCTTGAAGATCAGCACGAAGCCCAGGCCGATCAGGGCATACATCATGCCGCTCATCAGGCCGCCGAATAAGGTCTCTAGAAAAAATCCCATGTCTCGTCCGCCTTAGTGCGACACGCCGAGGTAGGCGCGGATGACGTCTTCGTTGGCGCGGACTTCGTCCGGCTTGCCGTCGCCGATCTTCTTGCCGTAGTCCAGCACCACCACGCGGTCGGAAATATCCATCACCACGCCCATGTCGTGCTCGATCAGGACGATCGTCGTGCCGAACTCGTCGTTCACATCCAGGATGAAGCGGCTCATGTCCTGCTTCTCTTCGATGTTCATGCCGGCCATCGGCTCGTCCAGCAGCAACAGGCGTGGTTCCATCGCCAGCGCGCGGCCCAGGTCCACGCGCTTTTGCAGGCCATAGGGCAGGCGGCCGACCGGCGTCTTGCGAAACGCCTGGATCTCCAGGAAGTCGATGATGTTCTCGACGAACTGGCGGTGTTCGATTTCTTCGCGTTCGGCCGCGCCCAGGCGGAATGCCTGCGACAGCAGGCCGCATTTCATGCGCAGGTTGCGGCCCGTCATGATGTTGTCCAGCACGCTCATGCCCTTGAACAGCGCCAGGTTCTGGAACGTGCGGGCGATGCCCATTTCAGCGGCGCGGCGCGGATTCATGCGCGAAAAGCGCTCGCCGCGAAATTCGATGCCGCCTTGCTGCGGGGTGTAGACGCCGTTGATGACGTTCAGCATCGAGCTCTTGCCCGCGCCGTTGGGCCCGATGATGGCGCGGATTTCGTGTTCGCGCACATTGAAGGAAATGTCCGTCAGCGCCTTGACGCCGCCGAAAGACAGCGAGATGTTCTGCATGTCCAGCATCACGTCGCCGATGCGCTGGTCGCGGTCGTTGTTGCTCATGGTATTTACGCGGCTCGGGCGGTGATGGCGGGGAACGTCTTGACCGGATGGATGCGCAGGTCGGCGGAAATCTTGCCGGTGCGACCGTCCTCGAACTTCACTTCGGTCTCGATGTACTGCGACGACTTGCCGCCGAACAGCGCATCGATCAGCACGCCGTACTTCTGCGCGATGAAGGCGCGCCGCACCTTGCGGGTGCGCGTCAGTTCGTCGTCGTCGGGATCCAGTTCCTTGTGCAGGATCAGGAAGCGGCTGATCTGCGAGGCCGACAGCTTGGGGTCGGTGGCCAGATCGGCGTTGACCTGCTCGACGCACTCGGCGATCAGCTGGTAGACCTCGTCCTTGGCCGCCAGGTCGGTGTAGCCGGCGTAGGCCAGGCCGCGGCGTTCGGCCCAGTTGCCCACGGCCTCCAGGTCGATATTGATGAAGGCGCACACATCTTCGCGGTCGGCGCCGAAGGCCACCGCTTCCTTGATGTGCTGGAAGAACTTGAGCTTGTTCTCCAGGTACTTGGGCGCGAACAGGCTGCCGTTGGCCAGCTTGCCCACGTCCTTGGCGCGATCGATGATCTTGAGCTGGCCGTCGGTATCCAGGTAGCCCGCGTCGCCCGTGTGGAACCAGCCGTCGGCGCTGCGCGCCTCTTCGGTGGCGGCCGGGTTGCGGTAGTACTCCTTGAACAGGCCCGGGCTCTTGACCAGGATCTCGCCGTTGTCGGCCACGCGGATCTCCACGCCGGCCACGGGCGGGCCGACGGTGTCGTCGCGCACCTGGCCGTCGGGCTGCACGCACACGAACACCGACGTTTCGGTCGAGCCGTAGAGCTGCTTCAGGTTGATGCCGATGGACCGGTAGAACACGAACAGGTCCGGACCGATGGCTTCGCCCGCCGTATAGGCCACGCGCACCCGGCTCATGCCCAGCGCATTGCGCAGCGGGCCGTAGATCAGCACATTGCCCAGCGCGTAGCGCAGGCGGTCCCAGGCGTTGACGGATTCGCCGTCCAGAATGCGCGTACCCACGCGGCGGGCCAGCTTCATGCAGGCCTGGAACAGCTTGCGCTTGATGTAGCCCGCGTCTTCCATGCGGATCATCACGTGCGTCAGCAAGCCTTCCAGCACGCGCGGCGGCGCAAAATAATAGGTAGGCCCGATGTCGCGCATATCGATCGACACGGTATCGGGCGATTCAGGATGGTTCACGGTAAAGCCCGTGACCAGCAGCTGCGTGTACGAAAACATGTTCTGCCCGATCCACGCCGGGGGCAGGTAGGCCAGCACGTCTTCCTGGTCCGTCAGCTTTTCCATGTCGGACACGGCGCGAGCGCGGTCGATCAGCGCATGGTGCGTCAGCACTACGCCCTTGGGCTTGCCGGTGGTGCCCGACGTATAGAACATGGCCGCCGCGTCATGCGGTTGCACGGCGGCGACGGCGCGTGCGAAGAAATCGGGATGCTGCGACGCATAGTCGCGGCCCATTGATTCGAGCTTCTCGTACGACAGCAGCATCGCGTCCGTGTAATGCCGCAGGCCGCGCGGATCGTCATACACCACATGCTTGAGCGCGGGGCATTGCTCGCGCACCTCCAGCATCTTGTCGACCTGTTCCTGGTCTTCGACCACCGCCACGCTGATCTCGGCATCCTGCAGCACGTAGACCATTTCCTGCGCCACGGCGTCTTGATAGAGCGGCACGGGAATCGCGCCCAGCGATTGCGCGGCCATCATGGCCATGTACAGGCGAGGGCGGTTTTCACCGATGACGGCCACGTGCATGCCGGGCTTGATGCCCAGCGACGCGAAGCCGTGGGCCACCTGGCGCACGTGCTCCGCCACGTCGGACCAGGTAAGGGTTTGCCAGATCCCCAGGTCTTTCTCTCGTATCGCGGGCCGCGACCCGCGCACGTTGGCATGCGCGAACAGCAGCGCTGGAAAGGTGTCCAGCGCGGCCGGCACCTGTGCAGATGCGGGCGATGAATGTGCCACGTTGTCTCCTCCGGTTTGGGCGCGTCGGGCCGGCAGCCGCGAGTTGCGGCGCGGGCGATATCGCGCTTGACCAGTTGGTTTTAGATTTACGGCAGGAGTTAAGGTATAAGGTTGGGTTGCTACCAACTGTCACCATCGCGACATTCAAGGAACTTTTAGGGTATTCCCGATGCAGCTATCCGACTCCCTGCAACTTGCCGCGGCCTGGTTTCGCGTGCTCAACGCCGAGCAGCAAGCGCGCGTCGAGCGAGACCTGTCCGTGCAGCAAGCGGCCGCTGGGTCGATCATAGAGCGCAAAGGCGAACTCGCCCAGGCATGGATCGGCGTGCTGGCCGGCCTGGTGAAAGTATCGGTGGGCAACGCCGAAGGCAAAGTCGCGTCGCTCACCGGCGTGCCCGCTGGCGGCTGGATCGGCGAGGGTTCGCTGCTCAAGCGCGAAGTCCGCAAGTACGACATCGTGGCGCTGCGCGATTCCGTCGTCGCCCGCCTGCCCGCCGCCACCTTCGACTGGCTGCTCGACACCAGCATCCCGTTCAATCGCTACCTGCTGCACCAACTGAACGAGCGGGTCGCGCAATTCATCGGCAAGGCTGAATACGACCGCCTGCTCGACCCCGATGCCCGCGTGGCCCGCTGCCTGGCCGAACTGTTCAACCCCCTTCTGTATCCCGGCATGGGCATGCGCCTGACCATCACCCAGGAAGAGGTCGGTTACCTGGCCCGCGTCTCACGCCAACGGGCCAACCAGGCCCTGCGCAAGCTGGAAGAGGCGGGCCTCTTGAACGTCGAATACGGCGCCGTGCGGGTGCTGGACCTGGACGGCCTGAAACAATACGGCTCGGACCGCAGCGCCGTGGAAGGCGAGCACGTCGCCTGATCCCGGACAGGCTCCGGCCCATCCGATCCTGGAAAACCCTGGTACCGCACAGCCGCAAAAAAAAACTTGACGATAAATAGTGCGCTATTTAATATTGCGCAATGAAATCCAGATCCCAGCCGAAAGGCGTCTTCAACCCGCTGCTGCTAGACAGCCAATTGTGTTTCGCCCTGTACTCGACCTCGCTGGCGATGAACAAGGTGTACCGCAAGCTGCTGCGCGGCCTGGATCTGACCTACCCGCAATACCTGGTCATGCTGGTGCTGTGGGAAGGCGACGAAATCACGGTTACCGACATCGGCGAACGCCTGTTCCTGGACTCGGCCACCCTTACGCCGCTGCTCAAGCGGCTGGAAGCAGCGGGCCTGGTCACCCGCAAGCGGGCCCAGGAAGACGAACGCCAGGTCATCGTGACCCTCACCAAACAAGGCCGCGACCTGCGCAACCAGGCCGAAGCCGTGCCCCACGCCATCGCAGAAGCCGCCCAGTGCTCGCTGCAGGAAGCCCAGGGCACCATGAAAGCGTTGCACGAATTGCGGGAAAAGCTGGTCAGCAGTCTTTGAACCTTAGTCTTTGAAGTGGATGATGGCGGGTGCCGTCATCCGGCATTAAAGATAGCGCACGATGAAATTGTGTGCTATTTAATTAGGAAAGGCCGAGTCGGGAACGGTCCCGCCAGCCTGGCAGTCCCAACACAACCTTCCAAAAGGAACGCATCATGTCCATCGAAAAAGTCCTGTACCGCGCCCACGCCCACGTCACCGGCGGCCGTGAAGGCACCGGCGTATCCAGCGACGGCAACCTGAACGTCAAACTGACCACCCCCAAGGAACTGGGCGGCGCCGGCGCGGCCGGCACCAACCCCGAACAACTCTTCGCCGTCGGCTACTCCGCCTGCTTCATGGGCGCCATGAAGTTCGTCGCCGGCCGCGACAAGATCGCCATGCCCGCCAACGCCACCATCGATGGGGCTGTGGGTATCGGCCCGATCCCGACCGGCTTTGGCATCGAAGCGGAACTGAAGATCTCGTTGCCGGGGATGGATCGTGCTGAAGCGGAGAAGCTTGTCGCCGCGGCTCACATTGTCTGCCCTTACTCGAATGCTACGCGTGGCAATATCGACGTCACCCTGACGATTGAAGTTTGATCGCTGCGCGCGATCTGGGGCGCGGCCTGATTGGGCTAGGGTTGTTTGCTTAGGCAGGAGTGTTCTTGCTTAGGCCGCGCGTGGGGCTGGGCGTCTTGATGGCGAGCGCCCACGATTGCGGTCCGGAGCCTTCGCTCCGGACTGCCCCGTCGTCATCGTCGTCCAGGCCTTCGGCCTTTCCTTCCGATTCCCTCGGGCGCATCGAGGTTGCTCGCCATCAAGACGCCCAGCCCCACGCGCTACCGTTTTCGAGAAATGGGGCGTTGTTAGGCCGGGGGGTGGGGGGAGAGGTTTGCGTCGCTCGCCCCAGGCCGGCCGCGCGGGCGGCCTTTTGGGGCTTCGGCACCTTGCTGCGTCGTGACGATGTGCGCTGTGCGCTTGCATAAAGCGCTGTGCTTGTCAGTGTTACTGACGCGGCACGACCGGACAGATTTCTGTGTTTCTCGTCGCTATCGACGAGACATGACCTGGGCAGATGCTCGTGTTGTTGGGCGTTACCGACGGGGCACGACCCACGCCAGCAAGTCACCGCCACACCCCCCTTGAACGGCATCACTCCCTTCACTAGTACTAAGACTCCTCGCACGCTTACGGCATCCATCATCGCGACACCACCATCAGCGCGCAGCGCCACCCGTGGCCGCAAGACACCGCGTAAGCCCCAAAAGGCCGCCCGCGCGGCCGGCCTGGGGCGGGCCCCGCAAGATCTTTGGCGGTGCGCCAGCGCAACAAAAAGACGTCAAGCACGCAGCCCGTCCCAGCAACGCAAAAACCAAAGCAATCCTGAGCCCGGGGCGTCGGCTGCCCCTGGAGGGCGGGGCGTTAGATGCGCCCGAGGGAATCGGAAGGGAAGGCCGAAGGCCTGGACGACGATGACGACGGGGCAGTCCGGAGCGAAGGCTCCGGACCGCAATCGTAGCCCCGCCCTCCAGGGGCAGCCGACGCCCCGGGCGGCTAAAGAACGCAACCCGCGACCAGCAAGCAACCGCTAGTGCGCCCCACCCAAATAAGCCGCAACAACCGCCGGATCATGCTTGAGCTTGTCAGCACTCCCATGCACTGAAATCCGCCCGTTCTCCAACACATACCCGTAATCGGCTACGTTCAATGCGGCTGCTGCGAACTGTTCAACCAACAACATCGTCACGCCTTCGTCCTTCAGGCGCGCAATGATCCGGAAAACCTCTTCCACCAGGATCGGCGCCAAGCCCATCGACGGCTCATCCAGCAGCACCAGCTCCGGATTCAGCATCACCGCGCGCGCCATGGCCAGCATCTGCTGCTCGCCGCCCGACAGCGTTCCCGCCAGTTGCTCCCGCCGCTCCTTCAGCCGCGGAAACAGATCCATCGCCCGGCCCAGATCCGCCTGCACATCCCCTTTAGGCCGGCCGCCCGTCAGCCGCGGAAACGCACCCAGCAGCAGATTGTCCGTCACCGACAGCGTCGGGAATACCCGCCGGCCTTCCGGGGAATGCGCCAGCCCCAGGCGGGCAATGCGATGCGACTCCAGCCCGTCGATCCGTTTGCCGCTCAACGTCACCTCGCCCGCCGTCGGCCGGATCATCCCCGACAGTGCCCGCATCGTCGTCGTCTTCCCGGCTCCGTTCGAGCCGATCAACGTCACCACCTTCGCCTTCGGGACCTCCATGCTGATGCCGTGCAGCACCTTCACCTTCCCGTAGCCCGCTTCCAGATTCTTGATCGATAGCATGTTGTCGTCCTTGGCGTCAGGCGGGCGCACCGCCCAGATACGCCTCGATAACCTTGGCGTTGCTCTGCACTTCGTTCGGCAGGCCTTCGGCGATCTTCTGGCCGAAGTCCAGCACCGACACCGTGTCGCACACTCCCATCACCACATCCATGTGGTGCTCGATCAGGATCAGCGTAATGCCGTGATCGCGCACCTTGCGGATGATGGCCAGCAGCTCGACGATGTCCGGCGCCGTCAGGCCGGCCGCCGGTTCATCCAGCAGCAGCAGTTGCGGGTCCAGCGCCAGTGCACGGGCGATTTCCAGCAGGCGTTGCTTGCCGTAGGGCAGATTGCGCGCCTCTTCGCTGGCCATCGTGTCCAGCCCCACGAATTCCAGCAGCGCCAACGCACGGGCGCGTGCGCCTTGTTCCTCGCCCTTCCACTTGGGCGTGCGCAGCGCAATGCCCGCCAGCCCCGTCGTGAACGTATGGTGCAGCCCCACCAGCACGTTCTCCAGCGCCGTCATCTCGCCGAACAGCTGCACGTTCTGGAACGTACGCGCAATGCCGGTGGCCGCGATATCGGCAGGCACCAGGCCCACCAGCGACTTGCCCGAGAATTCCACCGCGCCCGCCGTCGGCACGTAGATGCCCGTCAGCACGTTCATCATCGTGCTCTTGCCCGAGCCGTTCGGACCGATCAGCCCGTGGATCGTGCCGCGCTTGACCGTCAGGTCCACCTGGTTCAGCGCCTTCAGGCCGCCGAACTGCATCAGCACGCCCTTGGCCGCGAGCAGGGTTTCGCCCTTGCCCTTGGCCGCTTCCGGCACCGCATCCTGTTCCTTCACCAGGTCCTTCTTCACCGACAGCGCCGCGCGGCGGGTCGAGAAGAACAGGTTGCGCACGAAGCCCACGATGCCGTCGGGCAGGTAGTACACGACGAACAGGATCATGGCGCCGAAGATCGTCAGGCGCCAATCCGTCACTGCATCCAGCCAATACGAGAACGCCGCCAGCAGGACCGTACCCACCACCGGCACCGCCACCCGGCGCGCCTCGGCACGGCCCTTGGAAACGGCCACCGCGCTACCCACCGTCACCAGGATCGCCACGCCCAGCGCGATCAGGCGGAAAGTGCCGATGTCGTCCAGCATCTTGGGCAGCAGCACGATGATTGACGCACCCAGCAGCGCGCCCGTGCGGCTCTTGCGTCCGCCCATGATGATCGCCAAGAGGAACAGGATCGTCAGTTCGAAGTTATAGGTGTTGGGCGAAATGTACTGTTCCGAATACGAATACAGCGCCCCTGCCAGGCCGGCGAACCCGGCGCTGATCACGAACGCGAACACCTTGTGCCGGTACACCGACACGCCCATGCAGTCCGACGCGATCGGGCTGTCGCGCAAAGCTTCGAACGAGCGGCCCAGGTGCGACTTCAGGATACGGTGCACCACGATCAGCGACAGCACCAGCAGCGCCGCGACCAGCCAGAAGTACTCGCTCTTGGTCAGGATGTGCCCGCCGATCGACGGCTTGGGAATCTTGATGCCCAGCGGCCCTTCGGTCATGAAGGTCATCTCGTTGATCAGGATCTGGATGATCGTGCCGAACGCCAGCGTCACCATCGCCAGGTACGGCCCCGTCACCCGCAGCGCCGGCAACGCCAGCACCGCGCCGAAAGCCGCCGCGATCAGGATGGCGGCGGGCAGCGTCACCCAGATGGGCATCTGCAGATGGAAGAACAGCACGCCAGCCACATACGAGCCGATGCCGAACAGGCCGGCGTGGCCCAGCGACACCTGGCCGGTATAGCCCACCACGATATCGAGCCCGAACAGCAGGATCGAATAGATCATGATCGTTTCGATCAGGTGCAGGTAATACGTGTTGGTCACGCCCAGCGGCACGGCGGCCAGGCAGGCCACGGCCACGATGGAAAGCAATAGGTGCAGGGGTTTCATCGCTTACACCTTCTTGATCGCGGTCTTGCCGAACAGGCCGGCGGGCTTGAAGGTCAGTACGAGCAGCAGCAGGACCAGTCCCGGCACGTCTTTGTACCCCGTCGAAAGATAGAAACCGGTGGTCGTTTCGGCGATCCCCAGGATCAGCCCGCCCACCACCACGCCCATGCCGCTGGACAGGCCGCCGATGATGGCAACCGCGAAGGCCTTCAGGCCCAGCACCGCGCCCATGGTGGCGCCGGTCAGCGTCAGCGGCGCCACCAGCACGCCCGCGAAGGCGGCGGTCAGCGACGACAGCGCGTACGAAAACGTGATCACCATGCCGGTGTTGATGCCCATCAGGCCGGCGGCGTCGCGGTCGTTCGACGTCGCAACGAACGCCTTGCCGTAGATCGACTTGCGGTTGAACACCTCCACCAGCAGCATCATGGCCAGCGCGCCGAACACCACCAGCAGTTCCATCGGCAGCACGTTGGCGCCCAGCACCTGGATCGGCGCTTCGGGCAGCGGCGAAGGAAAGCGCAGGTCGTCGCGGCCCCAGATGTTCTCGGCGACGTTCTTGAAAATGATGCCCAGGGCGATCGTGGCCATGATCCAGCCGAATTCCGACCGGGTCTTGATGGCGGGTCGCACGCCGATGCGTTCGACCAGTGCGCCCTGCGCGAATCCGAAAATGCAGACGATGGGAATCATCACCCAGTAGTTCACACCCAACCCGACGAGCGTCAGCCCGACCAGCGCGCCCAGCATCAGGGCTTCGCCCTGGCCGAAGTTCAAGGTGCCTGAAGTGGCGAAAGTGAGCTGGTACCCGAACGCGATGACGGCATAGATCATGCCTAGCGCGATACCGCTGTAGATAAGCTGTAGAAGAATCATGGTGTTTTTCGTGAGGCGCTTTGGTCCGGCCCAACCCCCTTGGGCAGAACGCTGTTGTCAGGCGGCTGCAGGCCGGCGCCCCGGGTGGGAGGCGCCGGCGGCGGCGGCCGGGCAGCCGCCGCGCTGTTGCTTCAGACGAACTTAGTTGGCCTTGACCACGCGGCCGCCCTTGACCTCGCCGATGACCACTTCCTTCGCGGTGATCGCGTCGTGGTTATCGTGGGTGAACGGCTTGTTGTAGGTCATCACCACGCCTTCGACCGGCGTCTGCAGGTTTTCAAGCGCTTCGCGGATCTTCGGGCCGTCGGTCGAGTTGGCCTGCTTGATGGCCGCGGCCAACAGGAAGATCGAGTCGTAGCCCTGGGCTGCCGACACCGGCGAGTCGATGCGGTTGTTCTTGGGCTTGAACTTGGCCAGGTAGGCGTCGATGAACGCCTTGCGCTTGGGGGTGTCCGGGTCCTGGATGAAGGTCTGCGGCATGCGCGCGCCTTCGCCGTTGGCACCGGAGTTGTCGATGTAGTTGGCCATCGACAGCGTCCAGCTGCCGATGATCGGCACCTTCCAGCCCAGCTTGGTCATGCCGTTGGCGATCTGGGCCAGCTCGGGGCCGATGCCGTAGGTCAGCACGGCTTCGGCGCCCGCGGCCTTGGCCTTGAGCAGCTGGGCCGTCATGTCGACGTCCTTGATGTTGAACTTTTCCACGGCCACGGGCTTGATGCCCTTGGCGTCCAGGGCCTTTTCCAGGTCTTCGCGGCCCAGCTGGCCATAGTTGGTCGAGTCGGCCAGGATCGCGACCTTCTTGAAGCCGCGGCGGGTGATGGCTTCCTCGACGATCATCGGGGCCTGGATGCTGTCGTGCGCCGCGTTGCGGAACACATAGTTGTCCGGGTATTCCGGCGCCTTGAACTGGTGCGTAATCACGCTGCCGGTGGCGACGTTGTTGAACACCGGGATCTTGGCGTCCTGGTAGAAGCGCTGCGACGCCAGGGCCACGCCGGTGTTGATGTATCCGACCGTGGCGGTGACCTGTTCCTTGTTGATCAGTTCCTGGGCGATCTGCACGCCGCGTTCATTCTTGGCTTCGTCGTCGCGCTCCACGGCGACCAACTGGCGGCCAAGCACGCCACCGCTCTTGTTGATTTCCTCGATGGCAAGGCGTACGCCGTCGCGCATGCTCACGCCCATGGAGGAAGAGCCGCCCGTATAGGGGCCGGCCACGCCGATCTTGATGGGGTCGGCGGCGTAGCCCGCGGCCGATACGGCAAATGCAAGGGTTCCTGCTAGCAGCTTCAAACGAAAATCCATGGATGTCTCCGTTGTAATTAGTAGAACTGCGTGGAAAACCGTGTGCCGGCGCCTGGCGGCGTGAAACAGGGGGGTGTGGCGGCGCGCTCCTGTGTTGCGTGTTGTGACTGTCTGCTTAATCGCTTACGCGAATCTGACCGGGCGGGGTTTTTCCGTGTAAATACCTAGTACGCGTGCACGGGTTGCGGGCCGGGCGCTGCGACGCAGCATGAAGCAGCAAGGAATTGGGGCGGACGCGGCGCGCAATGCCGGTTTTTGCGCGTGCGGCCATGTTCGGCGCATCCTAGCCAGCGATGCGCCTTGGTGCGCGGAATTTCCTTCCGCCCGGGCCTGGAAATTTATTCCGGCTTGGCCGCCAGGCCGCGTGGCCATTGGGCCGCGCGTTCGCAGACCTCGGCCAGCCATAGGGAAAACGCTTGGACCGGGCCACGCGGCGGTCGCGAGATCTCGGTGCACAGGTGGTACTGCGAGTCGCCGGGCGTTTCGATGTCCAGCACCCGCAGCAATTTGCCCTCGTCCAGCCATTCGGCGGCCAGGGTGCGGCGGGTCAGGGCGACGCCTTGGCCTGCTCGGGCGGCGGCCAGCATCATGCCCAGGTCCACCAGCCAGACCCCACGCGACGGCTCGGGCCAGTCCAGCCCCGCCGCCGCCAGCCAGGGGCGCCAGGGTTCCATCGGGCAGCGCAGCAGGGCGGCATTGGCCAGGTCGGCGGGGCGCCGGAAGGGGCCATGGGCATCACGGTAATCGGGCGAGCAGACCGCGAACACAGGGTCGAACGTCAGCGGCTGCGCATGCAGGCCAGGATATTTGCCGCTGCCAAAGCGGATCCAGGCGTCGGCGTTGGGCGGCATGATGTCCAGATAGGGAATGGACAGCATGATTTCCAGCTCGACCTCGGGATGGGCGGCGGTGAAGCTGGGGAGGGCGGGGATCAGGACCTGGCGGGCGAAGGTGGGAGTGGACACCACCCGTAGCGGTTCCAGCTTGGGTTCGCCGCGTTTGTGCAGCGAGGCGTCGGACAGCAGGTCCAGCGCGGTGCGCACTTGCTCCAGGTATTCGCGCCCCGCGGCGCTGAGGGTGGCGCCGCGGCTGCTGCGGATGAACAGGGACACGTTCAACTGGGCTTCCAGCGCGGCGATGCGCTTGCCGATGGCGCTGGCGGTGACGAACAGTTCTTCGCTGGCGCGCTCGAAAGAGCCCAGCCGGGCGGCCGCTTCGAACGCCTGGATGGCGGCCAGCGGCGGCAGGCGCACGTCTTTGGAAGGGGAGGGTCCGCGCATGATCGTCTGGCGGGCCGGCCATGCGCCCGACGAAAGAGTGGCAACCGGGCGATTATAAAAGTGCTGGGCCGAACAGTCTGTCCCCGTATTCCCTTACACGCCCTTGACCGCCAGACTGACGGCCAGGCCCGCCATGACTACGGCGATGACGCCGTCCAGCACGCGCCAGGCCGATGCGCTGGCAAAGAAGCGGGCGAACAGGCGCGAGCCGATGCCCAGCACGGCCAGCCACAACAGGCTGGCCGTGAAGGCGCCGGCGGCGAAGGCCATGCGGGCGTCCTCAAAGCCGTGGGCCAGCGAGCCCACCACCACCATGTCCAGCCAGAAATGCGGGTTCAAGAGCGAAAAGCCCAGTGCGCCCAGCATCGCGGCGCGGCGCGAAGGCACGACGTCGCGCGCAGCGGCCAGGCCGCCGGTGGCCGACCAGGCGCGGCGGGCCGATTGCAGGGCGTACCAGGACAGGAAGGCCACGCCGAACCACAGCACGGCCGTTGTCAGCCACGGGAACCAGGCGGTCAGGGCTTGCAGCCCCGAGACGCTGGCAAAGATGAAGACGGCGTCGATCAGGGCGCAGATGGCGACCACCGACAGCAGATGGGCGCGCATCAACCCTTGGCGCAGGATGAACGCGCTTTGCGCGCCCACGACGGCGAACAGGCCCAGCCCGGTGGCCGTGCCGCTGGCCCAGGCGGTGAGGAATAGGGGGGATGACAACGTGGCAAACATGACGCAGAACCTCTTGACTGCAACGCCTTGTGGCGGCGCTTGAAAACCGGGCCGGCAGCGTTGCGCATACCGGCAATGCATCATTTTCGCTTGCAGGGGATATGAAATACAGCTAATTTTCCTTCACTATCTTAAGTAAATCTAATCATATGAAGATCGATCACGGCAACCTGCGCGCCCTGGCGGCGGTGGTGCGCGAAGGCAGTTTCGACCGCGCCGCGCTGGCCCTCAGCGTGACCCCGTCTGCGGTATCGCAGCGGATCAAGGCGCTCGAAGACCGCATGGGCCGGCTGCTGGTCCAGCGCACCGTGCCGGCGGCCGCCACCGCCGACGGCCAGGTGCTGGTGCAGCTTGCCGAGCAGACGGCGCTGCTCGAGCACGACGCCCTGAACCGCCTGGGCGTGGCGGACGACGACGTGCCGCACGCCAGCATCCCCGTCGCCGTCAACCACGACAGCCTGGAAACCTGGTTCGTCGACGCGGCCTTGCAATTCGCCAGCCGCACCCGTGCCACCCTGGACATGTTGTCCGAAGACCAGGATCACACCGCCGCGCTGCTGCGCAACGGCTCGGTGCTGGGTGCCGTGACGACACTGGCCGACCCTGTTCAGGGCTGCCGCATCCATGCCTTGGGCAGCATGCGATATGTGGCGACGTGCAGCCCGGCGTTTCACAAGCGCTACTTTGCACAGGGCGTGAATGCGCAGACGCTGGCCCAGGCGCCCGTGCTGGTCTTTAACCGCAAGGACGCGCTGCAGGCCCGCTTCGCGCACAAGATCTCGGACCCGACGCCGTGGCAGCCGCCCGTCTGGTGGGTGCCGTCCACCCGCGCGTTCGTGCAGGCCACGCTGGGCGGGCTGGGCTGGACCATGAATCCACTGCCGCTGGTCCAGGAACATCTTGACGCGGGTCAACTGGTCTTGCTGCGGGGCCGCGCCTGGGAGGATGTGCCGCTGTATTGGCAGCATTGGCGGGTAAACTCCGAGGCGATGGAAGCTTTGACCGACTCGGTTCTGTCAGCCGCCCGCAGCCTGGTCCGGCGGCGTTAACCCCATAGGAGAACACCCCATGAACATCCGCAAGTTCGCCGCCGTTGCCGTCCTGGGCCTGTGCGCGGCCGGTTCGGCCTGGGCCAAGGACTACAAGGTTGGCGAGATCGAGGTCGACGACCTCTGGGTACGCGCCTCCGCCCCGGGCCAGTCCAACGGCGCTGGCTATATGGATATCGACAACGATGCCAAGACGCCCGACCGCCTGCTGTCCATCACGTCGGCCGCGGCCGAACGCGTCGAGCTGCACACGGTGGAAACCACGAACGGCGTGTCCAAGATGCGCCAGGTCGAAGGCGGCATCGCACTGCCGGCCGACACCGAGGTCAAGCTCAGCCCGGGCGGCTACCACGTCATGTTCATCAAGCTGAAGGCGCCCTTTGCCGAGGGCGGCACCGTGCCGGCTACGCTGAAGTTCGAGAAGGCGGGCGAAGTCGCGGTGCAGTTCAAGGTCAAGCCGGCGTCCTACAACCCCGGCATGAGCCACGATCATGGCGCGATGAAGCATTGATCCCGGCGGGCGGCCTGGAGGCCGCGCGCATGTAAAAACGGAGCCTTGCGGCTCCGTTTCTGTTTGGGCTTCGGTCCCGCGCCGGTCGGGCGCGGGAGCTTGGCCTGGCGGCCAGGCTGGGCCCTGCGGTTTAGTACAGACCCTGCTGGCGCATCGCGTCGGCCACCTTGACGAAGCCGGCGATGTTGGCGCCGTCCAGGTAGTTGACGTATTCACGCTCGCTGTGGCCGTGGCGCACGCAGTTCTCGTGGATGTCGCGCATGATGGCGTGCAGGCGCGTATCGACTTCTTCGCGGGTCCACGACAGGCGAGCCGAGTTCTGGGCCATTTCCAGGCCCGACACCGCCACGCCACCGGCGTTGCTGGCCTTGCCCGGCGCGTACAGCACGCGGGCGGCGATGAATGCCTTGGCGGCTTCCAGGGTGGCCGGCATGTTGGCACCTTCGGCCACGCACAGCACGCCGTTCTTGATCAGCGTCTGGGCATCGGCCAGTTCCAGTTCGTTCTGGGTGGCGCAGGGCAGGGCCACGTCCACCGGCACGTGCCAGGGGCGCTTGCCGGCTTCGTAGACCAGGCCGAATTGGCGCGCGTAGGTATCCAGGCGACCGCGCAGGTCGTTCTTGATGTGCATCAGCGCCACCAGCTTTTCGTGGGTGAAGCCGGCTTCGTCGACCACGGTGCCGTTCGAGTCGGACACCGTCACGACCTTGGCGCCCAGCGACATGGCTTTCTCGATGGCGTATTGCGCCACGTTGCCCGACCCCGAGACCGACACGCGCAGGCCGTCGAACGATTTGCCGACCCGCTTGAGCATTTCTTCGGCGAAGTAGACGGTGCCGTAGCCGGTGGCTTCCGGGCGGATCAGGCTGCCACCGAAGGTCAGGCCCTTGCCGGTAAACACGCTGGCGGTGGAGTTGGACAGCTTCTTCATCATGCCGGCCATGAAGCCGACTTCACGCGCGCCCACGCCGATGTCGCCGGCGGGCACGTCGGTGTCCGGGCCCAGGTGGCGGTACAGCTCGATCATCAGGGCCTGGCAGAAGCGCATGACTTCGGCGTCGGACTTGCCCTTGGGGTCGAAGTCCGAGCCGCCTTTGCCACCGCCCATGGGCAGCGTGGTCAGCGAGTTCTTCAGGGTCTGCTCGAAGGCCAGGAACTTCAGGATCGACAGGTTCACCGACGGGTGAAAGCGCATGCCGCCCTTGAACGGGCCGATGGCCGAGCTGTGCTGGATGCGGAAAGCGCGGTTGACCTGCGCCTGGCCCCGGTCATCGGTCCAGCACACCCGGAACTGGATCACGCGTTCCGGTTCCACCAGGCGCTCGAGCAGGGCGTGCTCGGCGTAGTGGGGGTGCTTTTCGATGAAAGGCCACAGGCTCAGCATCACCTCCTGGACGGCTTGCATGAATTCCGGCTGTTGCGGATCGCGCGCGGCGACGCCACGCAGGAAGTCGTCCAGACTCTGCACTTTCAACATGATCTCCTTGGGGGTGCTTCGAATAGGTGCGGGCATGCGCCGTTTTGGGGCGGCTTCTGCCCGTTTTGGTGCGCTTGGCACCGGCTTGGTGCGGAATTGTAGGGCTAATTTGTTGCCCTGCGCAAAGCCGAAAGATGCGCCATCACCTTGATATCAAAGCGCTTTTTTCTTTAATAAATGGTGACGCATAGCGGTTTGGCGGGTGATGGCCAAGGCCTGGTCGCCGCAGGGAAACCCGGGGAGCCTTGAAATCATAGGGGAATTTAATATGTCCCCAATAAATTCGAAGAAGATATTGCGTCGCCGGATCCGGGCTTCATAGGGAGATCCGTGGAGAAATGGCCCTGTACCAGAAATTCTGACTGGGTATCAGGCGGTGATATGTCCCTATTATTATTTTGCGAAAAATCAGACGGACGACCCCCTCCGGGCCGTCCGTCCGGCGCCGTTACAGCGTGGCGTCGTAGTCGATGGTCAGCGGCGCGTGGTCGGAAAAGCGTTCGTCCTTATAGATGGCGACGCTGCGCGCCCGGGCGGCGATGCCCGGCGTGGCGATCTGGTAGTCGATACGCCACCCGACGTTCTTGGCCCAGGCCTGGCCACGGTTGCTCCACCAGGTGTATTGGTCCGGGCGGTCGTCGATGGAGCGGAACACGTCCACGAAGCCGCGCTTGTCGAAGACGTCGGTGAGCCAGGCGCGTTCTTCAGGCAGGAAACCGGAGTTCTTCAGGTTGCCCTTCCAGTTTTTCAGGTCGATTTCCTTGTGCGCGATGTTCCAGTCGCCACAGATGATGAATTCGCGGCCGGTCGTCTTGTGCTCGTGCATCAGCTGGTCGATCCACGGGCCAAAGCGGTCCAGGAAGCGGTACTTGGCCTGCTGGCGTTCGTCGCCGCTGGAGCCGGACGGCAGGTAGGCGCTGACGACGGACAGGTTCTTCCAGTCGGCGCGGATGATGCGGCCTTCGGGATCGAATTCCTCGCAGTCCAGGCCGCTGACGACGCGTTCGGCCGAATCACGCAGGTAGATGCCCACGCCGCTGTAGCCCTTTTTCACGGCATGGTGGAAGTGACCCGTGTACCCGGGCGGGTGGCGCAGGTCTTCGGTCAGGTCCTCGTCGGATACCTTGATTTCCTGCAGGCAGAGCACGTCGGCGGCGTGCTTTTCCATCCAGGGTTGCAGGCCCTTGCGAAAGGCGGACCGAATGCCATTGAGGTTGATCGACGTGATGCGCAGCAAAGCGGGACTCCTGTAGAGCGGCCGAGGGCGGCCGGAACAATGGCAGGAATTTAACCGACTCGGCGCCGCTGCCAGAGAAAGCCCCCGACACCGGATAAAATGCGGGGGTTTGCCATCTCTCGGACCTTCCTCGCATGTCTGCCGCCCAATCCGCCCATCACGCTTCCGCCACCTCGCTCGAATTCGTCCGCTTCGCCCTGAACGAAGGCGTGCTGCGCTTCGGCAGCTTCAAGGTCAAATCGGGACGCATCAGCCCCTATTTCTTCAATGCGGGTCTGTTCAACAGCGGCGGTTCGGTCGGCAAGCTGGCGGGCTTCTATGCCCAGGCGCTGCTGGATTCGGGCGTGTCGTTCGACATGCTGTTCGGCCCGGCCTACAAGGGCATTCCCCTGGCGACGGCCACCGCCGTGGCGCTGGCCGGCCATCCGGCCATGCAAGGCCGCAGCGACGTGCCGTTTGCCTACAACCGCAAGGAAGCCAAGGACCACGGCGAAGGCGGCACCCTGGTCGGCGCACCGCTCAAGGGCAAGGTCGTGATCATCGACGACGTCATCACGGCGGGCACCTCGGTGCGCGAATCGGTAGAGATCATCCGCAACGCGGGCGCCGAACCGGCAGCGGTGCTGATCGCCATGGACCGCATGGAACGCGCCGGCCCGGACGACGCCCTGTCGGCCCATTCCGCCGTGCAAGACGTGGCCAAGACCTACGGCATTCCGGTAGTGGCCATCGCGTCGCTGGCAGACATCATGGCGCTGCTGCAAGACGATGCCGCGTTTGCCGAGCACCGTGACGCCGTGCTGGCGTATCGGACCAAGTACGGGGTGAAGTAAGGCGCTTGCGAGCCTGAAATGCAGGGCGGCCGAGTGCCGCCCTGTTGTTTTACGTCGGCGTTCAGCCGTAGCGCGCGATCGGTTCGGCCACACCATGGGGCTGGCCGTAGACCGCGATACCACTTGCTCGCGCAGCGTCGGCCAGCTTGCGGTCGAAGGTTGCCAGGCAGGCGTTGTTGCGCCACGCCAGTTCGACATAGCTGGCATCGTAGGTGGTTAGCCCGTGAGTCCGAGCCAGTTGATAGACCCGCCATATGCTGGACGTCGCAGCGTCCGGATCGGCGGAAATAGGTAGTCGGTCCAGCAACCGGGCGAACGATAATCGCTGGCCTTCGGTGATGTGTTGGCCGCGTTCGGCGCGCAACATGCCGTTTGCCACTTCCACTGGCCAGATGTGCGGCACCAGGTTCTGTGAGGCGTGGGCCACTTCAAGCAGATGCCGAGCCAGGTTTGACTCATGCATGTCAGTACGGCCCAGCAGCCAGGCCAGGGCGACGGACGCGTCGGGTACCAATCGGATCGGTGTCATTCGCGGCCTTCTTCGATCCAGGCGCGGATGACTTCGTGCGGGACGGGCGCGCCAGGGGCGAAGTGCTTCATCGCTTCCAGGGCATCATGACCATCGAGCGTGGTCGTGGACGAAGCAGGCGTGAGCCGGGCATAGGGCACGCCATCGATCGAGATGATGAAATGCTGGCCCTGGGTGACGGCTTGCAGGTGGTCGGCGAACCGGTGCAGCAGATCGCTGCTGCTGAGTTCGATGTAATTCATGGCCAAATCTCCAGTCGGAATCGACCAGATCATTCTTGGCCAAACAAAAGGCCGCGACAAGATGCCGCGGCCCTAGGATTGGTCTGATCTTGCACGCCGCCCCGAAGTCGGGACGGCGCATGGGGATCAGCTGTCCAGCTTCTGCTTGAGCAGGTCGTTGACCTGCTGCGGGTTGGCCTTGCCGCGGGCGGCCTTCATGATCTGGCCTACCAGCGAGTTGAACGCCTTCTGCTTGCCGGCGCGGTATTCCTCGACGATGGCCGGGTTGGCGGCAAGCACCTCGTCGATCATGGCGCCGATGGCGCCGGTGTCGCTGATCTGCTTCAAGCCGCGGGCCTCGATGATGGCGTCGGCCTGGCCGCCGTTTTCGCCTGCCCACATGGCGCCGAACACTTCGCGCGCGATCTTGTTGGAGATCGTGCCGTCGATGATGCGGTTGATCAGGGTCGCCAGCGCGGGGGCCTGCACCGGGGAATCGGCGATGGCCTTTTCTTCCTTGTTCAGCGTGGCGGCCACTTCGCCCATGATCCAGTTGGCGGCCAGCTTGGCCTGGCCGGCCGGCAGCGCGTGCGCCACGGCTTCGAAGTAGGCGGCCAGGTCGCGGCTGACGGTCAGTTGCGCGGCATCGTAGGCGGGCAGGCCGTATTCGGATTCAAAGCGGGCGCGCTGGGCGGCCGGCAGCTCGGGCATGGTGGCGCGCACTTCATCCACCCACTCGCGCGAGATGACCAGCGTGGGCAGGTCGGGGTCGGGGAAGTAGCGGTAGTCGTGCGCGTCTTCCTTGCTGCGCATGCTGCGGGTTTCGTCGGCGTCCGCGTCGTACAGGCGGGTTTCCTGGACCACGGTGCCGCCGTCTTCGATCAGTTCGATCTGGCGCCGCGCTTCATGGATGATGGCGCGTTCGAGGAAGCGGAACGAGTTGACGTTCTTGATCTCGGTGCGGGTGCCGAATTCCTTCTGGCCCACCGGGCGCACGGATACGTTGGCGTCGCAGCGGAACGAGCCTTCCTGCATGTTGCCGTCGCAGATGCCCAGCCAGACCACCAGGCTGTGCAGCGCGCGGGCGTAGGCCACGGCCTCGGCGGCCGAGCGCATTTCGGGCTCGGTCACGATTTCCAGCAGCGGCGTGCCGGCGCGATTCAGGTCGATGCCGCTGGCCGCCGAACCATTGGCCAGCGTGAAGTTGTCGTGCGAGGACTTGCCTGCGTCTTCTTCGAGGTGGGCGCGCGTCAGGTTGACGGTTTTTTCTTCCTCGCCCACGAAGAACGACAGCGAGCCGCCCACCACCACCGGCAGCTCGTATTGGCTGATCTGGTAGCCCTTGGGCAGGTCGGGGTAGAAGTAGTTCTTGCGCGCAAACACCGAGCGCGGTGCGATCTCGGCGCCCACGGCCAGGCCGAAGCGGATGGCGCGTTCGGCGGCGCCGCGGTTCATGACCGGCAGGCTGCCGGGCAGGGCCAGGTCGACTTCGTTGGCGTGGGTGTTGGGCGCGGCGCCGAATTGGGTGCTGCTGCCCGAAAAGATCTTGGAGTCGGTGGAAAGCTGCGTATGCGTTTCCAGGCCGATGACGATTTCCCAGTTCATTGTTTAGGCGTCCTGCTGGGCCGGCGAGGCTTTGTGCCAGTCGGTGACTTGTTGGTAGCGGTCGGCGATGGCCAGGAGGCGGCCTTCGTCGAAGTAGTTGCCGATGATCTGCAGGCCGACCGGGCGTTTGGCGCCGCCGTGATTGCCGAAACCGCAGGGGATCGACATCGCGGGCAGGCCGGCCAGGCTCACGCCCAGCGTGTAGACGTCGGCCAGCCAGTCGGCGGTGGGGTCGTCGCGGTTGTCGCCGATGTTCTTGGCGACCGTCGGGGTCACCGGGCCCATGATGACGTCGCACTGGCCGGCATAGGCGCGCTGGAAGTCCTGCGCGATCATGCGGCGCAGGCGCTGGGCCTGCAGGTAGTAGGCGTCATAGTAGCCATGGGACAGCACATAGGTGCCGATCAGGATGCGGCGCTTGACCTCGTCGCCGAAGCCTTCGGCGCGCGAGCGGCTGATCATGTGGTCCAGCCCGTCGTACTGCGTGGCGCGATGGCCGTAGCGCACGCCGTCGTAGCGGGCCAGGTTGCTGGAGGCTTCGGCGGGGGCGATGACGTAATAGGCGGGAATGGCCAGCTCGGTGCGGGGCAGCGACACCGGCACGCGCACGGCGCCCAGGGCCTCGAACTGGGCCAGGGCGGCTTCCACTGCGGCGGCCACGTCCGACGCCAGGCCGGCGCCGAAGTATTCGGCGGGCACGCCGATGCGCAGGCCCTTCAGGGGCTGGCTGCCGGCGGCGTCGTATCGGGCCTGGGCGGCGTCGAAGTCGCGTCGCACGCGGCCCGGCTCGTTGACGGCGCCGTCGCATTTTTCCAGGCTGGTGGCGTCGCGCGGGTCAAAGCCGCTGATGACGTCCAGCAGTTCGAGCAGGTCGCGGCTGCTGGGGGCCAGCGGGCCGGCCTGGTCCAGGCTGGAGCCGAAGGCGACCATGCCGTAGCGTGACACGGTGCCGTAGGTGGGCTTGATGCCGCTCACGCCGCACAGCGCGGCGGGTTGGCGGACCGAGCCGCCGGTGTCGGTGCCGGTGGTGGCGGCCACCAGGCGGGCCGCCACGGCCGCAGCCGAACCGCCCGACGAGCCGCCCGGCACGGCCGAGAGATCCCAAGGGTTCTTCACAGGGCCGTAGGCCGAGTTCTCGTTGCCCGAGCCCATGGCGAATTCGTCGCAGTTCAGCTTGCCCAGCGACACGGCGCCGGCCGCTTGCAGGCGCTCGACCACGGTGGCGTCGAACGGGCTGACGTAGCCGTCCAGCATCTTGCTGCCGGCGGTGGTACGCCAGCCGCGGGTGACGAAGGCGTCTTTGTGGGCGATGGGCACGCCGGCCAGCGGGCCGGCGTTGCCGGCGGCCAGCGCGGCGTCGGCGGCGCGGGCCTGGGCCAGCGTCAATTCGGCGTCAATATGTAAGAAGGCGTTCAGGCCGCTGGCCGCGTCGGCGGCGGCCAGCGAGCTTTGCGCCAGCTCGACGGCGCTGACCTGGCGTTGGGCGAGGGCCGCGCGCAGGGCGGCGATCCCCTCGAATTGGGTATGCAAGGCGGGTTTCGTCATGGCTTAATCTAGGACCTTGGGAACCAGGAAGAGGCCGTCCTGGGCATCGGGGGCGTTGGCCAGCAGTTCTGCGCGGCGGGCCTCCGAGGCGGTTTCCGTCACGGCGTCCTGGCGCAGGCGCAGCACGATGTCTTCGTGGGCGGACAGGGGGTGGGCCAGGGGTTCGACGCCTTGGGTGTCGACGGCTTGCAGCCGTTCGATCAGGTGGAGGATGCCGTTGAGCTCGGCCTGCGCGTGGGTGCGTTGGTCCGGGGTCAGTTCGATTCTGGCCAGCTTGGCAATGCGGGCCACATCTGTGTCATTGAGCGCCATGGGGATTGCAAATATCGAGAAGCGAAGGCCGAGGGGCGGGACTGGGCAGTATGCACATGCCAATACCGTTACAAAGCTTGAATAGCCTGCATTTATGCGCTATTTCCGGGGAAATTATAAGTTATGATTCACGGTTTAATCGCCGTGATGACAGGCGGACCCGACCTTTCTCGGGTCGTACGCCCCGCGGCATGACCCAATTCCCCCCAGAATTTAGCTGAGCTCCCATGTTCGGATTCCTGCGCAGTTATTTTTCCAGCGATATGGCGATCGACCTCGGTACCGCCAATACGCTGATTTACGTCCGCGGCAAGGGCATCGTGCTCGATGAGCCCTCCGTGGTCGCAATCCGTCATGAAGGCGGGCCTCACGGCAAAAAGATCATCCAGGCCGTCGGCCACGAAGCCAAGCAGATGCTTGGTCGAGTGCCCGGCAACATCGAGGCCATCCGGCCCATGAAGGACGGCGTCATCGCCGACTTCACGGTCACCGAACAGATGCTCAAGCAGTTCATCCGCATGGTGCACCCCCGCAACATGCTGGCGCCCAGCCCGCGCATCATCGTGTGCGTACCCTGCGGCTCCACCCAGGTTGAACGTCGCGCCATCCGCGAATCGGCGCTTGGCGCCGGCGCGTCCCACGTCTTCCTGATCGAAGAACCCATGGCCGCGGCCATCGGCGCCGGCCTGGCCGTGTCCGACGCCAGCGGCTCCATGGTCGTCGACATCGGCGGCGGCACCACCGAGGTGGCGGTCATCTCGCTGGGCGGCATGGTCTACAAGGGTTCCGTGCGCGTCGGCGGCGACAAGTTCGACGAAGCCATCGTCAACTACATCCGCCGCAACTACGGCATGCTGATCGGCGAACCCACCGCCGAACTCATCAAGAAGGAAATCGGTTCCGCCTTCCCGGGTTCCGAAGTCCGCGAAATCGAAGTCAAGGGCCGCAACCTGGCCGAAGGCGTGCCGCGCAGCTTCACGGTCTCGTCCAACGAGATCCTCGAATCCCTGACCGACCCGCTCAACCAGATCGTCTCTGCCGTCAAGATCGCCCTTGAGCAGACCCCGCCCGAACTCGGCGCCGACATCACCGACAAGGGCATTGCCCTGACCGGCGGTGGCGCCCTGCTGCGCGACCTGGACCGCCTGCTGCAAGAAGAAACCGGCCTGCCGGTGGTGGTCGCCGATGATCCCCTGACCTGCGTCGTGCGCGGTTGCGGCGAGGCGCTGGAACACCTTGAGAAACTGGGCGCGATCTTCATCAACGACTAATCCTGCCCGCCAGCCCGGAGCCCCGCTTTTCCACGGCTCCGGCCGCTGCGGGGGCGGCGGGCGCGGGCGCCCGGGCTGAGATTCATGCAACGACAAGGGACTCCCCCCCTATTCAGGCGCGGTCCACCCGCGGAGGTGCGGCTGGTCGTCCTGGTCGCCTTGGCGTTGGCCCTGATCATCATGGATTCGCAATGGCGCATGCTCGAACCGGCACGCCGTGCGGTGTCCGTGGCGCTATACCCCTTCCAGCGCGCCGTCATGGCGCCGCGCGACCTGGTGCAACAGGTCAATGAATGGGTCAACGCGGCCAACCTCATCCGTAGCGAAAACGAAGCGCTGCAACGCCAGCGAATCGAACTGGCCCAGGTGGCCACCCACGCGGCGCAGCTGGCCGCCGAAAACGCGCAATTGCGCCGCCTGCTGGGCGTGACCGAC
This sequence comes from Achromobacter sp. 1014246743, assembly GCF_059760725.1. Lineage (NCBI taxonomy): Bacteria > Pseudomonadati > Pseudomonadota > Betaproteobacteria > Burkholderiales > Alcaligenaceae > Achromobacter > Achromobacter sp. 1014246743. The sequence goes on along the minus strand of NZ_JCBANA010000012.1, from coordinate 4,427 downwards.
ACCGTGGCCCAGTCGGCCGTGGTCGTGGAAGTGCTGTACGAACCCACCAATGCGTTCAACCAGCGGCTGGTCTTCAACAAGGGCAGCAAGGCCGGCCTGGCGCCGGGCATGCCCGTCATCGACGAAGGCGGCGTGGTCGGCCAGATCGTGCGCGTCACCCCCATGACGGCCGAAGCCGCCCTGGTCACCGACGAACAGGTTTCCATCCCCGTGCAACTGCTGCGCAATGGCCTGCGGCTGATTGCATTCGGCGGGAACTCTCCGGGCAAGATGGAGGTCCGTTACCTGGCTGCCAATGCCGACATCAAGGAAGGCGATACTATCGTCACCAGTGGCGTCGGCGGCCTGTTTCCCGCCGGCCTGCCGGTGGCCAAGGTAACCTCGGTCGAACGCGACACCGCTTCCGGCTTCGCGCGCGCCGTCTGCGAACCGCTGGCCCACCCTGAACGCTATCGCCACTTCCTGGTCCTGCAGGTGGATGTGGAACGTGCCGAGTCCAACCGTCAGGAGGTCGATTCCGGTGGATCGGACTAATCAATCATCAGGGCAACCCCGGCGCCGCCTGGGTACGCCCAGCAATGTGCAGCCCGAGCGCCTGTCCGGGCCGGCCCACGGCGTGTTCGTCTGGGGCACCATCATTTTGGTCTGGCTGGTGTCGCTGCTGCCGTGGCGGTTGTGGCAGGGCGCGCCCGACGTCCTGATCCTGATCATCGCCTTCTGGTGCGTGCACGAACCGCGCCGCGTGGGTCTGTTCACCGCCTTCTGCTTCGGCCTGCTGATGGACGTGCACGACGCCGGGCTGCTGGGCGAACACGCGCTGTCCTACACCCTGGTCGCCTATGGCGCCGTGGTGCTGCATCGGCGCCTGCAACGCTTCGACCTCTGGAGCCAGGCCATGCACATGCTGCCTGTGTTCCTGATCGCGCGCTTCGTCACCCAGATCATCCATGCCTGGCTGGCCGGCAAGTGGCCGGGCTGGGACTGGGGCATCAGCGTCGCGATCACCGCCGCCCTGTGGCCGCTGGCGGGCTGGGTTCTGCACTTGCCGCAGCGCGGTGCCGACGACGCCGAATCTTCCTCCGCCTGACGGCGGCGCCGCTTCATGTTCGAATTCAAGAAAACCGGCCAGCAGCAGAAGCAGCGTTTCCGCCTGCGCGCCTGGGTGGGCGGCGTGTTCGCGCTGGCCTGCTTCGGTGTGTTGGTGGGCCGGTTCTGGTACCTGCAGGTCGACCGCTACGAAGGCCTGTCCGAGCGCGCCGACCGCAACCGCATTGCGGTGGTGCCGATCCCGCCGCGCCGCGGCGAAATCCTCGACCGCAACGGCGAAGTGCTGGCGCGCAACTACCGCACCTACACACTTGAAGTGGTGCCCGCCCAGGCCGGCAACATGACCGCGCTGTTCGAGCGGCTGACGCAGGTCGTCTACATCAGCCCGGCCGACCAGCGCCGCTTCAAGCGCCGCGCGGCTGAATCCAGCCGCTACGCCAGCCTGCAGCTGCGCAACAACCTGAACGAAACCGAGGCCGCCTGGTTCGCCGCGCATGCCTTCCAGTTCCCGGGGGTCGAGCTGCGCGCCCGCTGGGTCCGCGAATACCCGCAAGGCGTGTCGGCCGCCCACGTGGTGGGCTACATCGGCCGCATCGCCGAAGGCGACAACGAAGAACTCGAACGCGCAGGTCTCCTGGGCAATTACCGTGGCACCGATGTCATTGGTAAGAAAGGTATCGAAAAAACCTGGGAAGAAGCCCTGCACGGCCGCACCGGCCTGGAAGAAGTCGAAGTCACCGCCGGCGGGCGCCCCATGCGCACGCTGCGCCGCATCGACCCCGTGCCCGGCTCAGACATCATGCTGTCCATCGACCTGGGCCTGCAGAAGGTGGCCGAAGAGGCCTTCGAGGGCCAGCGTGGCGCGCTGGTCGCGATCGACCCGGACACGGGCGAAGTGCTGGCCTTCGTGTCGCAGCCGTCGTTCGACCCCAACCTGTTCGTCGACGGCATCGACGTGGACAACTGGCGCATGCTGAACGAATCGCCGGACCACCCGCTGATCAATCGCCCGCTTTACGGCACCTATCCCATCGGTTCGACCTACAAGCCCTTCGTGGGCCTGGCCGCGCTCGAACTGGGCAAGCGTCGCGCCACCGACCGCATCTCCGACCCGGGCTACTACGAATTCGGCGGCCAGAAATTCCGCAATGCCGGCGGCGCGGCCTACGGCATGACCGACATGCACAAGGCGATCGTGGTGTCCTCCGACACCTACTTCTATTCGCTGGGCCCCGAAATCGGCGTGAACGCGCTGCACGATTTCACCAAGCAGTTCGGCTTCGGCCAGATCACCGGCATCGACCTCGAAGGCGAGAAGCGCGGCGTGCTGCCGTCCACCGACTGGAAACGTTCCGCCTACAAGGACAAGGACCGCCAGCGCTGGTACGCCGGCGAAACCATTTCGGTGGCCGTGGGCCAGGGCTACAACGCCTTCACGCTGCTGCAGCTGGCCCAGGGCACGTCCACGCTGGCCAACAACGGCCTGTACCGCCGGCCGCACCTGGTGCACGCGGTACGCGACCCGCGCACCGGCGTGGCCAAGCCCACCGAGTCCGCGCCCGACTACCGCATCCCGCTCAAGCAGGCCAACGTCGATGTCATCAAGAACGCGATGGCCGACGTGGTCCGTGCCGGCACGGCCCGCCGCGCCTTCGCCAACGCGCCGTACCAGGCCGCCGGCAAGACCGGCACCGCCCAGGTGTTCAGCCTGCGCGGCGGCCACTACCGCGCCAGCGCCATCGACGAACGCCTGCGCGACCACGCCTTGTTCATGGGCTTCGCGCCGCTCGAACACCCGCGCATCGCCGTCTCGCTGATCGTCGAGAACGCTGGCTGGGGCGCCAGCGTGGCCGCCCCGGTCGCCCGCAAGGTGTTCGATTACTGGCTGGCCAAGGATCGGCAGGACAAGATCGTGCGGCCGGACCGCAACGCGCCGTTGGCCACCGTTGAAACCATTACTTCCGACGTGGTGCGCCGACCATGAAGCGTCTCGGCCTGATCCTGTTGCGCGTCTTCACGGCTTTCGACTGGCCGCTGCTGGCCATCCTGATGATGTTCGCCGCGCTGGGCCTGACCGTCATGCATTCGGCGGTGGGCGGCACCGATTGGCGCTTCGCCGAACAGTCGCGCAACTTCATCATCGCGTTCTTTGCCATGTGGATCATGGCGCTGATCCCGCCCAAATGGCTGATGAAGCTGGCGCTGCCGTTCTATGTGGTGGGCGTGGTGCTGCTGCTGGGCGTGGAATTCTTCGGCGAGACCAGCAAGGGCGCGACGCGCTGGCTGAACCTGGGCGTGACCCGCATCCAGCCCTCTGAAATGATGAAGATCGCCGTGCCCATGATGCTGGCCTGGTACTTCCAGCGGCACGAGGGCGCCGTGCGCATCCGCGACTTCCTGGCCGCCGCCGCCATGCTGGCCGCGCCGTTCGGCCTGATCGTGCTGCAACCCGACCTGGGCACCGCGCTGCTGGTGTTCGGCGCCGGCTTCTTCGTCATCTACTTCGCCGGCCTGTCATTCAAGCTGCTGGTCCCGGTGATGCTGGCCGGCATCATCGGCATCGGCACGCTGGTCTACTACGAAGACCAGCTCTGCGAACCCGACGTCAACTGGGTCGTGCTGCACGACTACCAGAAGCACCGCGTCTGCACGCTGCTCAATCCCAGCTCCGACCCGCTGGGCAAGGGCTTCCACACGATCCAGTCGATGATCGCGGTGGGCTCGGGCGGCGTGTACGGCAAGGGCTACATGAAGGGCACGCAGACGCACCTGGACTTCATCCCCGAACGCACGACCGACTTCATCTTCGCGGTCTACGCCGAGGAATTCGGCCTGTATGGCGGCATCGCAATTTTGGTGCTGTACGGCCTGATGATGGCCCGCGGCCTGACGATCGCATCCCGCGCCTCGTCCCAATTCGGCCGCCTGCTATCCGGCGCGCTGACGATGATGCTATTCATCTACGTGTTCGTGAACGTGGGCATGGTGACAGGCATCCTGCCGGTGGTGGGCGTGCCACTGCCCTTCATGAGCTACGGCGGCACAGCCCTCTTCACCATGGGCATCGCATTCGGGATCATGATGAGTATTAGTCGGCATAGGTCGGTTAAGGCTTAAAGGCGTTGTCTTCGTAGGTCGCCGAGGGCGAGGGGCTTCGTGGTGGCGGGCGCCCACGATTGCGGTCCGGAGCCTTCGCTCCGGACTTGCCTAGGCGGCCCCCCCTTCGTCATCTTCGTCCAGGCCTTCGGCCTTCCCTCTCAAGAAACTCCCGTCAAGCTGCTGATTTGTTTGGGGTTTTTTCACGGAGTCTCTGGAAGTGGCGTGAGGCTATAGCCCATCGCCTGGGCGCGCTTGGTCAAGTGATGCATGACGCGCTGCTT